>CALRRX020000298.1:0-4955 GCA_943370675.1 Reyranella massiliensis 521
ATTAGGGAAATAGGTGCCTCCATAAAAAGGCTTTTGGTTGGGCATGAGGAAGACATTGAGCGGCCATCCACCATGAATGCCCATGGCCTGAACCGCATCCATGTAGATATTATCGATATCAGGACGCTCCTCCCGGTCGATCTTGATGCAGACGAAATGCTCGTTCATCAAATCGGCTGTCACTTGATCTTCAAAACTCTCCCGTTCCATCACATGGCACCAATGGCAAGCCGAGTACCCGATCGAAACCAAAATCGGCTTGTTTTCCGCCTCTGCTTTGCGCAAAGCCTCCGGCCCCCAAGGATACCAATCTACAGGGTTATGTGCGTGCTGGAGAAGATAAGGACTTTGGGAGTTGATGAGGCGGTTCATGGGTGGTGGTGGTTGGTTATTAGGTTATTGGGTTATTGGTTATTAGGTTATTGAGTTATTGGTCGTCGAGCCTGCCTACCGGAGGTAGGTTGGCAGGATTGTCCGGTAAACTGTTTTCTCTGTTTCTAGGTAAGGTTTGGCTTAAAAACTTTTCCAAAGTTTCAAACTTTGGAAAAGATACTTGTGACTTTGTGCTAGCATCAGATTGATTGACTCTATCATCTTGATTCTTGTGTCTAGCGTCTTGTGTCTAGCGTCTTGTGTCTAGATTCTTGCTTCTATCCTTCAATTCGGCTTTTCACTTCAACTAGTTCCTTTGAAAAATCAAATTCCGCATTCAATCGTTCCAGCTTGGACAGTAAGTTTTGGAGAAATTTTCGATAGGAATCGGTATCCGGATTAAAGGGTCGGTGAGCGAGTTCGAGTTGGACTTTTTGGATTTCGGAGACTCTTTCGCGGGTGATTTCGGGAAAAATGGATTGCTGCCACTTTTGCCAAATGTAGCCTTCCGCTTCCTCAGAAGGATGAATCAGGTCGGATTTGTAAAACCGGTAATCGCGGAGCTCGTCCATCATAATTTCATAGGCCGGAAAGTAGCTAACCGAACTCATTCTCCGCTCGAGATTGGCACAAAGCACGCGCAGGAGGCTTTTACTCAACTGATTTTCAGCTACTCCGTCTTTGATATGGCGTACCGGACTTACTGTTAGAATGATTTTCAGATTAGGAAAAGCTCTGGAAAAATTATCGAGGACAGACCAAAGCCCCATTTCCATTTCTTCCAAAGTGGAAAGTTTTTTCTCAAACAACTTCTGCGGCTGCTTTTGGCAATTGGCTACTCGACCGAACGTCTCATGCTCGTAAATCCATGCCGTACCCAAGGTCAGAATGAGGTGAGAACCCTTCTCAAGGTAAGATCGGGTCAGGCTAAGCTTCTGGGAATACAGCGCGGTCAGTTCCTCTTGCGACTTCCCTACTAAATCCGAATGAGTGGAATAATGAAGAAATAGTCCATCTCGTTCCAAGATTCCTTCCTTTTCCAAGGGATCTAGAAACAAGGCATGATCAAGTAGATCAGCCAGATTCAGCGGGTGGAAGAGGGTCCCAAAGGGATTTACTAAGACGTCAAACTTGGTATTTACCATCCTTTGCCCGATCGTCTGGGCAAAGCAAGAACCCATGCTGAGGATTTTGCTCTGATGGGAGATTGGAAAAGGAGAAGCAGGAATGAGGAAATCGATGGACCAGCGCATGGGGTAAAGTTATCGGACTAGGTCTTTATGGAAAAACGAACATTCAAAATTCATTAAAGAGGATCGAGCCTACAAAGATTGGTTCTCAATATTCTAGACCAATAATTTTCAACCATTAAGGACCTTTAGAAAATTAAGAACCAAAAAAGAGATTTTATTTAAACTTTTTGATTTAATCCGATTCCACAGCCCTTGTAATCCCAGACAGGTCAACCCTACTCATCCAGGATATTTTTCCTTCATGAAGTCATAGGAACTCTTGATGAGTTGGCGGAGGACGGTTTCATTGACGTCAGAAAGCTTGTTGATGTACACGCAGGAGGCTCCGGTTTTGTGTTTGCCGAGTTGGGCGAAGAGCTCATCAAACTTGGTTTCCATACATCCCAAAAGGTAAAGCGAAAGTGCGGCCTTCCTTGGAGCAAACCCTGCAATCAGAAATTCACCTTTTCGGCCGCTTTCATAGTGATACTTATACTTGCCAAAACCCACGATGGCATCTCCCCACATGACAGCCTTCTCGCCGGTCACCTCTTCCATGATCTTTTTTAAAGTGAATGCATCTTCCCTCATTTTGAGAGAGGGAGTTTCTTGAAGAAACTCATCTACCGATGCATCCGTGGGTTGGGTTTTGTTTTCAGCCATGGTCAGATTTGATAAAGTTCGAGTGGTAAATTGTCGGGGTCTGAGAAAAAGGTAAATCGTTTACCGGTAGTTTCATCTACTCGGATCGGTTCTGCCTTTATTCCCAAGTTAGCCAAAGTTTGGACTTCCTTTTCGATATCCGCTACGGCAAAAGCCAAATGTCTGAGCCCAGCAGCTTCCGGTCTGGAAACTCGACTGGGAGGATCAGGGAAAGAAAAGAGTTCGATCAGGTAAGTGTCATTCAGCGCCAAGTCTAATTTGTAGGAATGGCGTTCGGCCCGATACACTTCCCGAATGGGCTGAAAACCCAGGATTTCGGTGTAGAATTTCTTTGATCGCTTGTAGTCAGAGCAGATGATCGCGATGTGGTGGAGTGCGGTGAGTTGGAGCATTTTGGGGATTGGAAAGCCAGAAAACGAAGTTAAAAATCTTGGTGCACTTAGCTGAGAGAAAAAATAAAAAGACCTACAAACCATCTTGATAAAGAACTTAATCAAGTAAGTCCAGATTGAAATTCCACATTGGGCAATTCCCTCTTTTAGAGATGGATTCCATGAAATTGAACTTCAATCCTAAAGGTCAGAATTGAGGGTTTTTAATCTTTTTGAAATACCCCACAAAAAAAGCCATCCAGATATCCAGATGGCTTTCGATTAAGGTTGGGGGTTGATTATTTGGTAATGGTAATAGTTTCTGTTTCTACTTTTTTGCCATCCACGATCTTGATTTCCTTCTTCACTTCTTTCTGAATCATTTCTCCATCTGCTACAGCAGAATGGTCTTTTTCAGAAATATGTGGAGCAATAACCAAGGCCACGATGGACATCAATTTGATCAGGATGTTCATAGATGGACCTGAGGTATCTTTGAATGGATCACCTACGGTATCACCGGTTACAGAAGCCTTGTGTGGCTCTGATTTTTTGTAATACATCTCACCGTTGATCAATACGCCTTTTTCGAAAGACTTCTTGGCATTGTCCCAAGCACCACCGGCGTTGGACTGGAAGATTCCCATCAATACACCAGATACGGTCACACCAGCTAGCATTCCACCCAATACCTCAGGACCGAATGCAAATCCTACAATTATCGGAGAGATTAGCGCAATAGCACCAGGTAAAATCATCTCTCTGATGGAAGCTTTAGTGGAGATTTCCACGCACTTTTCGTACTCAGGCTTGGCCTTGTACTCCATGATGCCCGGGATCTCGCGGAACTGACGTCTTACTTCATTCACCATGTCCATGGCTGCACGGCCTACTGCCGCAATTGCCAAAGAGGAGAAAATAAATGGAATCATCCCTCCGACAAACAAGCCTGCAAGCACGTCGGCCTTATAAATATCAATCGCATCAATACCTGCAATACCTACGAAAGCAGCAAAAAGCGCCAAAGAAGTCAATGCCGCAGAAGCAATTGCAAAGCCTTTTCCGGTAGCAGCAGTGGTGTTACCTACAGCATCCAAGATATCCGTTCGTCCACGAACCTCCTCAGGAAGCTGGCTCATCTCGGCAATACCACCGGCGTTGTCAGCGATAGGACCGAAAGCATCAATCGCCAACTGCATCGCAGTAGTGGCCATCATACCTGCCGCAGCGATCGCTACACCGTAAAGACCTGCAAACTCATAGGAACCATAGATACCTCCTGCCAAAACAAGGATTGGAAGAACAGTGGATTCCATACCTACAGAAAGACCACCGATGATATTCGTCGCGTGACCTGTAGCAGACTGCTTGATGATAGACAAAACAGGACGCTTGCCCATGGCTGTGTAATACTCGGTAATGATGGACATCAAGGTTCCGACCACAAGACCCAAAACAATCGCATAAAACACGTCCATGTTGGTGAATTCATAGCCTCGAATGGAAAGCGTCTCTGGAAGCATGTAGTCCACGACGAAGTATGAAGCAATGCCCGTGAATACAATTGAAGACCAGTTACCCATATTCAAGGCTTTCTGCACATCTCCTTTGTCATCTTTGATGGTCACAAACACCATTCCTAGGATCGAAAACACAATCCCCAAACCTGCCAAAACCATTGGAAGGAGGATTGGAGCGATACCACCAAAAGCATCTACAGATACAATTTCACGTCCCAAAACCATGGTAGCAAGAATTGTAGCCACATAAGAACCGAACAAGTCAGCACCCATACCGGCCACGTCACCCACGTTATCACCTACGTTATCGGCAATAGTTGCAGGGTTTCTCACGTCGTCTTCAGGGATACCGGCTTCTACCTTACCTACAAGGTCAGCTCCTACGTCAGCAGCTTTGGTATAAATACCACCACCTACACGGGCAAAAAGTGCAATGGACTCAGCTCCAAGTGAGAAGCCTGCCAATACTTCCAAGGCTTTTTCCATTTCGATGCCATTCACTCCGGCACCTACACTGACTACAAACACTTGGTAAAAAATGATAAACAAGGATCCAAGACCCAATACTGCCAAACCTGCAACTCCGAGCCCCATGACCGAACCTCCTGTGAAGGATACTTTAAGCGCGTGCTTCAAACTGGTACGAGCCGCTTGTGTAGTTCTTACGTTGGCTTTGGTAGCGATTTTCATTCCGATGTATCCTGCAAAAGCCGAAAGGAATGCGCCAATGACAAAAGAAATGGCGATGGTTGGGTGGGAGGTTTCGACCAACATGCCTGACCAAGCCAACACGATAG
>CALRRX020000299.1:0-4936 GCA_943370675.1 Reyranella massiliensis 521
CAACACGATAGCTGCTATCACGGCAAAGTAGGAAAGCACCTTCCATTCGGCTTTCAAAAAGGCCATCGCACCATCAGCGATGTAGCCGGAAAGTTCGACCATGTTTTTATCCCCTGTGGCCTGTTTGGTGACCCAGGCGGATTTGACTGCCATGGCGAGCAGCCCTACCAGTCCCAGCGCAGGGACCATGTAAATCAACGCTTGTTCCATAAAATATTCGGGTTCGATTTAATTTTACTGTTAATAATTCGGCAAAGATAGAATTAATACAATACCTGCCAACCTGATTGAAAAAGTGGATGTTCCTTCAAACTTTCGAAAAAGAGCACCTTTGACTTAGCTTTTTGATTTTCAACTGCTTGAAACAAAAAATCTGAATTCCTTTCTGAAATCTAGGCGAAGCTTTTACTTTGATTTTAAATTCTTTACTCGGATGACTCATTATTCAAAGGAAATTTTCTTCTCTCGAAATCCTGAATCGGACCAATTCGGACCCGAACTCCACGCCCTGTGGCTGGATGGCAAAGGTTTATGGGAAAAGGCGCATGATCTAATTGATCAGCTTCCGGGAAAATCAGCTGCGCGAGTCCATGCCTACCTCCATCGCAAAGAAGGCGATCAATGGAATGCGGACTATTGGTATCGAAGGGCTGGAGAAAGCAGACCAAACCTCACGCTGGATCAGGAATGGGAAGAATTGGTGAGAAGGTTTTCCGAGTAAAGTAGATTAGATCCCAATCTCGAAAACTTCAGAGAGTTCTTAGAGTTAAAAGCACATGCACCTGATTTTCTTCGCTTTGCTGTTTTCCTTTAGTATGAATTCCAATCCCAAATCACCCCGTGACTTTGTTTGGCAAAACAGAATCTTGATTTTGGAGTCCTATCCCGGTGATTCAATTTGGTTTGAAGCGGATATTCAAAAGCGCCTGCAGGAGAGAAAGCTTCATATTTTTCTATTGGATGGCTCCAAAATGGTAAAATCAACTTTCAAGGGAGAAATAGACACCCCGAAATTCCTTGAACTACTTCAATCTAAAAACAAACCAAAGGTGAGATGGGCCTTGATCGGATTGGATGGAGGGCTAAAAAACACAGGTCTTGAACATCCAATTCCTTCAGAAATTTTCAAGATTATCGATGCAATGCCGATGCGACAGTCTGAAATAAATAGATAGAAAAATAAGATTATTCATTATTCTGCCAGTAAGCCTATCTTCTTTGGTTATCGGATCGGAAGACCGAAGACCGAAAGCCTGCCCCAAAGAATTTCAGGGACCGAAGCATTCCAAAATCCAGCGTTTCCTAGCTTTTTCAGGGACTAATAGAGTTACTGGTAAGAAAGCAGATAAATGTTTAGAAAAAGTAGCTGCAGAAAAAAAAGACCTGTTAGGTTTTGAAAACCTTACAGGACTAGCCAAAAGCCGAATCAGTCATTACTCCTTTTTCACCAACACCAAATCCAAACCTTCCAAATAATCTCCGTCAGCTAGGGCTTTGACTTCAAACTCTAAAACAGACGGATCACTTTTCACTTCCATAAACTCCAACTGCTTGGCATCTACCCGCAGCTTGTACTTGCCAGGCAAAAGCCCGTAGGAATAAAACGTACCATCGGAGAAGGTTCGGATAACTTCGACAGGCTCGCTCTCTCCTTCTCTCAGTAGTTCGAGACGCAATCCGCCTTGACCTTGCTTTTGGCCATTTCTCAATAAAAAGACAGTTCCTTCGATGATACCTGTCTGGTATAGTGGAATATCGATCTGACGGATACGGTTTGGCTCTGCGACAAAGGAGAAGCTTTTCAACTTGGGAGCCAAGTTAGGATTAGGCAAAGCGGTGATATCCACGTCGAGGCGATACTTCCAATAGCTTTGGAGTTGGGTGATTCGAAGAATTCCATCCGAACCAATCAGGATATTGGCTGAGCGGTCCAATCGGATGGCTTTTGCCGGAACAATCTCTTCTCCTTCATCAAACTTGCCGTTTTCATTAGTATCAATAAATAGCCGAACCGCAGCGCCCGAACGTGTAATCTGATCCCTGTTGCTTGGGACTACTCCTTTTCCCGCAGGGTCATAGGCCAATGAACCACTCAAACCCTGCTGTAGGGTATAGCCCTGGGTTCGCTTGGTAAACTGGGAAGAAGATCGGATGGAATTGAAGTCGTACAAAAAGCCCACCTGAAACTGAGATTGCTTAAAGGCCAACTCCCGATCGTATCCCAAGGTAAATCGGCCGTTTTTGAATAACGTCTGCGAAAAGAGCACACTGATGGTCTCAGGTCGCTGCAGGAGCGTGGAGTAACGAAACTGTCCACGAATAAACAAACCACGGACATAAACGGGAATTCCCGGTGATCGCGGAACAGTATAAGTAATTGCACTAGTCAGCAATCCAAACTGATTTTGGTTGGGGGTCTCGGGGTCATCGATAATTCCCCTTGCACCTCCAAGATAGTTCATTCTCAGAACCACTCGGCTGATTTGAGTATTAAAATCCACCTGGTAATTATTCACCCCCAATCCCGTATCAAACCAAATCCGCTCGCCTGTCAGTCGCAGACCGGAAAATCGTCCTCCTAATTTGAAGGGATAAAAGACGTTTAAATTAGCATCTCGTACTTGGCCTCGGACATTGAAAATGGAAGTCAAATTGTACTCTGTGTATTGGGCATTGAAGCTGGTATTATTCGAATAAAACACACTGGCATTTGCTCGGTAGTACCGGTCAGGCAGCGCATCGATATTGAGCAGGTATTGCTGAAAAAGCCGGGCAGAAAGTCCAAAAACCGGATAGATGCTTTTTTCTCCAAACACTGCACCATGGTCTGCACCTGCTCTCACGGTCAAGGCATTGGTCACCCCGTAGGAAATATCAGCATGCGAAGCGATGCTGGTGCCCAAGCTATCAAAAGAAAACTGAGGCAATCCCGCCTGTATGTTGTATCCCACAAATCCCTTTGGCAAAAAGCTAAAAGGCACCTGAATCTGTCGGTCCTGTATGATCACTTCTCCCTGAGGTGTGTAAATCCGAAGGCTCAACCTCACGGTACCGTAATTGACAGGGGCATTGAATCGATAGAAACCTACCTCATCCGCCCGGGTGAAATCCACCAATTGGCCGCCGATCAGAAGCTCCACCTCAGAGTCCGGGACCGTAGTCCCATCAATCACAAACACATCCAAATCCATTCGGGGAATTACAGGATTATTGGTTACGGAAACCCCGAGTAAATTGGTGGAATTGGTGAAGCTGGAGGTAGTGACCTGACCTGCCGAAATGCTGGCAATCCCCACATTTCGCTCAGGACTCATCCCTCCCGGTAACACATAGCGCCACCGAAGTCCTGAAAAGTTATGCAATACATTTCCTTGCGAAAGGTTGCCGATATAAGTCCCTTGTAGATCACCTCCTAGCAGCTCCATTCCGGCATTAAGATTTAGTCCAAGGCTTGTTCCTTGGTTTGATCGGGTAATCAAGGTATTGTAATCGAGTACTCCCAAGCTCAAGGCTTTTCGCTCGCGGTCATAGAGCAGCGGAGTAGATCCGACAGTTTGGCCTGTTCGCTGTTGTAGCTGTTTCCGAATAGCTTCCCGTTTTCTTCGCTCCTCGATAGGTAGGACAAAATCAGATTTCAGACTGACGCTCAACGCGTAGATGTTGATGGTAAAATTGATTCCAAAGATCTCTTTGAAATAGTCAGGATGTAAAAAAAGGTCCAATTCCCCTAAGTAAAATTTATCTGCTTCAAGGGTGGCAGATTTTCCCTTGACCATTAATTGATTTGTTACAGGGTCAATCAGCCAAGTGTCGTTTTTAGTAGGATAGGCACCTTTCAGGCCTTTGCCCGTATCGGTTCGTTCGGCAGGGATATAGAGAAGACTTAGGACTTCGCTTACAGGCAAGTAGGCGACATCTCCAAAAAAGACCCCGTTGAGATAGACATTTCCTACAGCAGGATAATTGAAATTAAGCAATACCTCTCCATCCGGTTCGCGCTGGGCAAAGCCGGTCTGAGGGATTCCAAAAATCAGGCAAAAGAGGAATCCAAACAGGAAATGAGAAAGAGGTTTCAACGGTCAGGTTGAGATGATCTTGGGTGAAAATGAACTAGCGGACTTGTCAGTCTCGGTTGACGGTCAGCATGATTTTTTTTGTGATTGGAGTGGATTGCACCAAGTCAGTCGATGGAATGTCTGATCTTTTGGTTTCAAAGAAGAGTTCGATCTCGTAGGTCCCAGCAGTGAGCTGCTTTTCTAAAGCCAACTCGATCGCTCTTTTTCCTGAGAAATAAAGCGCAGTCGTCTGTTGCTGGGTAGACAGCATTTCACCTTGGGAATTTTTCAGCGTGGCTGTCACACTTCCGAGAAATGGAGAATTCCCAGTGACGGTAAAGTCAGTGATGATTCGCAAGGATTTTTCTTTGATTTCAGTCGTTACTTCGCCAAACTCCAAACCCGTCTGCACCTCTCCAACTTTGTGAAACGTGGCAATGACCTGATCAAATTTGAAATTGACCTGGGTGGAGACGCCTTCTGTAGCTACTTGCTCCACGTCGGTGGTTTGGGGATTAGAAGTGATTTTGATCCGGGTGAAATAAGTACCAGCTGCTAGGCTTCGATCCGGTCTTACTTGAAGACGCACGGTCTGTTGTTGCCTTGGTCCGAGGATAAAGGTCTTGGGAAAAGCACGAAGTCGATCTCCCAAACCGTATTGATTTTCTCGGATTGAATCCCCGTAAACCATCAACAAATTACCCAAAGGATCATTACCTGGGTATCCAAACACAAAGCTTACCGACACCTCTTGAGGAGTATCACCAGGATTGGTGATGAAGACAGACCCAATACCATTTTGATCGATAAACACCGAGGTCGGGGCAATCGAAATCTGGGAATAGGCACTTGGAGTCAAAAAAGCCCCAAACAGGAAAAAT
>CALRRX020000300.1:0-4915 GCA_943370675.1 Reyranella massiliensis 521
AAATCCGGAGACATATGCCAAATCCTGCTGCTTTTCGGTCAATCCCAAAAAGGAAAGCCCCTCCTCCATCAACTCGACTAAAGGAAGCTGAAGAAGCCTGTTTTCCATAGAGAGGAGTGTAGCTTCCCTCTCCTTGAGTACTTCAGGAAGACTGTGCTGGTAAAAAAGCGAATGGCTCAGTTCGACCTCATGAAGAAGGGCGTAATAGTGCCAGAGCGTTTTCAGGGCGACTTTATCCGAAGGATTATTGAGGTAAGTGAAAAAGGCCAAAAGGCATTTGACAGCTATCGATTTGTCTATAAAAAGAGATTCCTCCGAAAGCACATCAAAGCGATAGCCTGAATCAGGATTTTCCCTGCCGTAATTCATCAAGAAATCGGCGATTTCGGCACCTTGACTGTTTTTCCGAACCAAAAATGCAATATCACTCAAACCGTAGCCTTGATCCTGAAGCTGCATGACCAAAGCTGGAAGCTTGTCCAAAACCGTGCTGTCCCCTTCATCTTCCTCCGATTCCTCCTCTTCAGACGAACTTCGAGAATTGCTCTTCTCGGTAAATTCCAAATGAATCTTCCCCTGAAATTCTAAGTCTTTTTTCTTTTGGGGCACCTTTTGAGCCACTTCTAAAAAGGCATCATTCAGCAGATTTTGGGAATCGACTGCGAAATAGTCCTGCATGCCAGACTGCATCAAGGCAGGTAGCTGCTCAAATAAAGCATTATTGAATTCAATGATTCCGGGAAGGCTTCTAAAATTGGTATCCAGATTTTTCACCTCGATTAAATCCTCCCGAATCTGCCGCTGCACTTCATTCAGCAGGAGTTCCAACTTCCCTCCTCTCCAACGATAAATGGATTGCTTCACATCGCCGACGAGCAAATTGGTGTTGCCTGCTGCAAGGGAATTTTCCAGCAAAGGCCGAAAACTGGACCATTGAAAGTCAGAGGTGTCCTGAAACTCATCGATCAAAAAGTGACGGTATTGATTACCTATTTTTTCATAGATAAAAGGCGCCTCGTTGCCTTCCGTGATTTGCTTGAGAAAGTCGTTGACATCCGAAATCAGCAAAATACTTTCCTCGTCTTTTAGATCCCGAAGTTCCAAAATCAAGTCACGGAAGACCCCGAAAGCGTTTAGATTACGCTGCAAGGCAAAAAGTGTGTTCCAATGAGTTAATTTTTCAGGCCATGAAAAAAGAATCGTACTTAATCCAGCCTCCACGGCTGAAATGATATTGGAGGCATTTTTCGTTCCTTTGGAAAACCAATAATTTGTGTCCGGCAAATCCCGAAGCATGGGTTCGGTAAGTTCAGGAAAAGGGAATTTGGGATCACCCAATCTAGAAAACCTGAGTGCAAAACTTCTTGAACCTCCTTTAAAATCCGTCCACTCCAAGCCAAACTGAGCCCGAATCGACTCCGCTTTAGCTCTCATTTCCTCTGCCTCAGCGATCAGTTTTCGACGTTCAGCGTGCAACTGCTTTCGAAATTCTCCCAAAAATCCTTCCTGCGCCACACTTTCCTGAAAAAGAGAGCGAAAAGCCTTAAACCGTTCTTGAAAAATCTCTCGACCCAAGCCCTTGATACCATTACGGATATCCCAGGACTTCCCCTCCTCAATCTGCTCTTCAGCATAGCCAATCAGCCAAGTTCTGAGGTTTTTGTCTTGAGAAACTTTCTCCACAAGTCGATCCACCAATCGCTCCAAAACCGCATCGGTATCCATCTCCAAGTCAAACTTGGCCTGCAAGTCCATTTCTCTGGCAAAGGAACGGATGACTTTTTGGAAAAAGGAGTCAATCGTACTCACCGAAAAATAGCCGTAGCCATGAAGTATGCTCAAAAGTGTCTCTCGGGCTCTGGTTTGGAGTTGCTGCTCATCCAAATTCAAGTGCTTCATCAGCTCCTGATCCAAAAACTCACCGGCCTTCACATGCTGACTTAATCGCTCCAGCACCTCCAAAATCCGCTCTTTCATTTCGGCTGTAGCCTTATTGGTAAAGGTTACGGCCAAAATCTGCTTAAAGCCTGACCTTGGATTTTGCAAGGCCAACTTGAGGTATTCCAAGGTCAAGGTATAGGTTTTGCCTGAGCCTGCAGAAGATTTATAAATGATAAAGGGTCTTTGATTCATGTGCCAAAAAGTAAGCCTCCGAAGATAGGAAAGCAGAATCTTTTTCCTACCCTCATCAAAACACATTGACGAATATTGTCGGAAATCGAATGCGTAGTCCCAATTGGAAATCCATGGCTTTTTGGCCATTTTCAAAATCTCGAAACCAATAAACCCATGAAAAAATACCTGATTCTGTTTCTATTCCTCATTTTTTCTAAAATCCTGATTGCAAAAGACGGCTACGAACTTTGGCTGGATTACCGAACTATAGAAAACCCAGTGATGCGGTCTGAGGCAGATCGACTTTTGTCAGGTATCTTCTTTTTCGGGAAAAATCCAACCTATGAGGCTATCCAAAAAGAGCTTCAGCTCGCTGCTCCTAAACTGACAGGAAAAGCACCTGTTTTCTCTACTGAGCGTCTGAATCAAACACAGGTATGGCTGGGAACGAGAGAAGAATTGGCTCAGGTATTTGGACTTCAGGACCAAGTAACTATCCGAAATCTAGGTGAGGATGGCTATTGGATGGGGCCTGTGACTTTTCAGGGGAAAACCTATTTCACCATCGTGGGAAATCGTCCTGTGGGTGTACTTTATGGGGTTTTTGATTGGCTCAAAAGCCTGCAAAGTGGGACTTTTGACCCATCGTCAATCAAAACAGAAAGTCCAAAAATCCAGCTCCGAATGCTTAATCATTGGGACAACCTCGATCGAACTGTCGAGCGTGGCTACGCAGGGTTTTCCATTTGGGACTGGCACCGACTTCCCGGCTACATTGATCCTCGGTACCTCGATTATGCACGGGCCAATGCCAGCATCGGCATCAATGCGGTTTCCCTTACGAATGTAAATGCCAATGCCCGCATCCTGACGACGGACTTTATGAAAAAGGCCAAGGTGCTGGCAGACCTTTTTCGACCATATGGAATCAAGGTTTTTCTCACTGCTAGATTCTCCGCTCCCATCGAAAACGGAGGCCTCAAAACTGCTGATCCGCTCGATCCTGAAGTGATCGCTTTTTGGAAAAAGAAAACGGACGAGATGTACCAGTACATTCCAGACTTCGGAGGATACCTCGTCAAAGCCAATTCCGAAGGTCAGCCTGGACCACATGAATACAAGCGAACGCATGCCGAAGGAGCCAATATGCTGGCAGAAGCTTTGGCACCACATGGCGGAGTATTAATCTGGAGAGCTTTTGTCTATTCGCACGAAATCGACGAGGACCGGCACAAGCAAGCCAACTTGGAATTTGTCCCTTTGGATGGAAAATTCAGGGACAATGTGATCATTCAGGTGAAAAATGGGGCCATTGACTTTCAGCCAAGAGAACCTTTCCATCCGCTTTTTGGAGCGGTAAAGCAAACCAATCTGGGAATTGAGTTTCAAATCACCCAAGAATACCTCGGCCAAGCCACCCAACTCGTGTACCTGTCGCCGATGTGGGAAGAAGTACTGCGAAGCAAAACCTTCCGCCCTACTCCAACCTCCACCGTGGCTGGTATCGTGGACGGTTCGGACTCAGGTCAAAAGCTTAGTCTGATGGCAGGAGTGTCCAATATCGGCACTGACCGCAACTGGACTGGTCATCTCTTTGGTCAGGCCAATTGGTATGCCTTTGGGCGATTGGCTTGGGACCCGTATTTGAATTCGGATCAAATCGCCGAAGAATGGAGCAAGCTCACCTTTGGTCAACATCCTGAAAACCTGGCCAAAATCAAGGAAATCATGCTTGATTCCCACGAATCAGCCGTCAACTACATGACTCCGCTTGGCTTGCATCACATCATGGGCTGGGATCATCACTACGGTCCGGGACCTTGGGTATCGAGGGGAAGGCCCGACTGGACCGCGGTCTACTACCATCGTGCGGACAGCTTGGGAATCGGCTTTGACCGAACCTCAGCAGGCAGCAATGCAATGGGACAATACGCTCCGGAAATCAATCAGACCTGGTCCGATCCCGAACAGATTCCTGAGAAATACCTGCTTTGGTTTCATCATCTTCCTTGGGATTATCAGATGAAATCCGGAAGAACCCTTTGGGAGGAAATCGGAATTCACTACGATCAGGGTGTCAAAAGCGCCAGAAAAATGAAAGTTACTTGGGAATCCCTCTCCGGAACGGTTGATCCGGAACAACATTCCCATGTCAGCCAATTGCTTGGCATTCAGGTTCAGGAAGCCGAATGGTGGAGAAATGCCTGCCTGCTGTACTTTCAGTCTATTTCAAAAAGGCCATTTCCTTCCGAAATCGAGCAGCCCGAAGGAGATTTGGACTATTACAAAAGTCTGAGCTTCCCAACGGCTCCGGGAATACGGCCAAAGTGGTAAAAGTAAAAATCCTGCTTCCGGAGAAGCAGGATAGCAAGGCAAAGGTATTTCAGCCGAAGGCTGTATTTCTATTCTATTTCAACAGTATTTCTGCTTTTTGGAAGAGCATCATTTCCAAGCTTTTATACGTACATTAGTGCATTCATACGTATCTTATGAAAAAGAAACTAAACATCACCATCGAGGAAAATCTCCTAGAAAAAATCAAAGCCTATGCTGAGTCAAAAGACAGAAGCGTTTCTGATTTGGTTCAGGAGCATTTTGAAACCTTGGTCAAGCCCCGCCCTACTCTGCCTAATGGGATGACTTTGGTGGAGTACATGAAGTCATTGCCCAAATCCAAGGTCGAATTTCCTGAAGAAATGGATTGGAAAGATGAATATTACCGAGCAAAGGCAAAGAAATGGGGCTATGAAGATCTTCTTTGATGTAAATGTAATCTTGGATTTTTTTCTGGAAAGAAGTC
>CALRRX020000301.1:0-4911 GCA_943370675.1 Reyranella massiliensis 521
TAGCCCTAAAAGAGGCATTATAATTAAGGGAAGGAAAGAAGTCGCGGCAATAGGCATTGCTTCAGTGATCCACCAGATGGCCATCCAAGAAGTAAGTGCAAGCATGGCTTTGGCTTCCGGATTTAAGTCAGGGGAAGAAACAAGAAAGAGAATAGCAAAGAAGGAAATGGGTCCTAAGTAGAGGCCTATGCGATGGAGCCAATTATTCATGGCGGGTGAGTGTCAGTGGTTATTGTTGTGTTATTGATGATTTGCTTAGGTTGAGATTAAAGAGGATAGATCGATATTTTCTATTTAACATAATATAAATTATACAACATTAAATATGATCAATCCACAATCTAAATCTCGTATCTATTACCAAATCTTAATTCTTTCCTCAGGAGCCTTGTAGTTTTTATCTCCAGGCTTTATCCCATAGGCAGCATAGAATGGATCGAAATTCATCAAAGGTCCATTTACTCGCCACATGGCAGGCGAATGTGAATTGGTATTGACATAGGTTCGCATGTATTCATCCCGAACTTTCACTCTCCAGATTCTGGCGATCGAATAGCTGAAGCGCTGATCTGGAGTGAACCCATCAATCTTAGTGGTGTCTTGTCCTTGCTTGGTGAGTTTGAAAGCATCATAAGCGATATAGATTCCACCATTATCGGCTGTGTTTTCACCAATAGTCATCGCGCCTTTTACATGCACCGAATCCAGTACTGTAAATGAATCATACCGATCGATTAGCAATTGCGTTTTTGCCTTAAACTTCTCATAATCAGCTTTAGTCCACCAATTTTTGAGATTGCCTTCTTTGTCAAATTGAGCGCCTTGATCATCAAAAGCATGGGTTAACTCGTGGCCGATCACCATTCCAATTCCTCCATAGTTGATCGCATCATCTGCATTTTGATCGAAGTATGGATATTGTAAAATCCCTGCAGGAAACACGATTTCATTAAGCGACGGATTGTAATACGCGGTTACTGTACTTGGTGTAGTCCCCCACTCTGTTTTGTCTGGAGCTTTACCTAATTTCTTAAATTGATATTCAGCTTCGTTTTTACGCAGTGCTAAGACGTTTTCGAAATAAGCTTCCCGATTTATTTCCACAGGATATTCTCTCCATTTGTCAGGATAACCGATTTTCTTGGTGATCGCGTACAGCTTCTCTTTTGCTTGGGTTTTGGTACTGTCACTCATCCAGTCGAGCTGATTGATCCGCTGCTCAAAGGCTTTTTGCAGATTGTTGACCAAATCTAACACGCGCTGCTTGGCAGCTTCATTGAAATACCTTTTCACATAAAGTTGTCCCAAGTCAAATCCTAAATTCTGATCCACTTGCTGCACCATTTGCTGAGCTCGAGTCAACTGTTTGGATTGACCTGAAACCACTTTGTTGTACTCAAAAGAAGCATTTCGGAAAGGTGTACTCAGGTAATTGGCATTGGCTACGAGGGTTTGAGCTTTGAGATAGGCTTTCCAATCTTCCAAGGAATGAGATTTGAGCATCTCATTTAGCTTGTCATAGTAGGCAGGCTGACGTATATCCAAGGAATCTGCTTTCAGTCCCAGTTGGTCAAAAATGGACTTCCAAGAGAGTTGAGCATGTTTTTTATCCAGATCTGCCACTGCCACTTTGTGGTAGTTTTCTTTGATCACTCTCCGCTCGATTCTGGTTTTATGGGACTCTGCCAATTGCTTTTCCAGTTCATAGACGGTTTTGGCTAAAACTTGAGCTTTTGATTCATTTTCCCCAGCCATTACAAATAAGGTAGCCAAATAGGTTTGATAGGCCTTTTGAATGCCTAAAGTGGACGAATCAGTCTTGAAATAATAGTCTCGATCAGGCAGGCCAAGTCCTATTTGGCTTAAGTGGATAATGTTAATGGTGCTGTTTTGATCATCCGGAGAAATCCGCAATCCGATCAGCGATTGATTGTTATACTTCATTTCCGAAACCAGAAAATCCTCCATTTCTTTCAGATTGCTGATTTGATCGATTTGAGCCAATGTAGGTAAAATTGGTTCTGCACCGCGGGAATCGATGGCTGCCGTGTCCATTCCCGAAGCATAAAAATCCCCTACTTTTTGCTCGATACTGCCTTTTGGATGCGTGGCCGAAGACACTTCTCCTAAGATAGTTTCCAGGAGTTTTCGCTGTGGAATGTTCAAATAGGAATAGGATCCCACCCCAACCTGATCCGGATCAATCTCAACTGAATTATACCATTTGCCATTGACGTGCATAAAAAAATTGTCTCCTGGACTGATCGTAGAGTCTAGTTCCTCCAGGTCGATAAATTGTCTTAATTCAGCATCATTTTGCTCAGGAGATTTGGCTGTGCAAGCTGCTAAAGCAAGTAGTGCAATAAGGAATTTAAGTTTCATGGGTGGTTGGATTTGGCAGGAAATTAAAATAAAAAAGGATGAGCCTTATGCCCATCCAAATAATTATCAATTTTAGACCTAATAAAATTCAATCGTGTATTTCCAAATTTTGGATAATCCAATAGTTGTTTCTCGGGTGTATCCTGAGCAATATGGAAAAATTATGCTAACCGATTTTCCAACGCATTCACTTACATAATACAATGCAAACCCTAGTGTCTGAGCTTTTGTAGAAAGTGGACTCAAATAAAGATTAGAAATCTCCTTTTTTTCTCTTTCAGCCTTTACAAAATCGCTCAAGTTTTGAGCTGTTACGAATGGGTCATTAGCTGGAGCAAATATTGCTGTCGTTGCATCTATGAAATTACTTTCACCACCGGTAGAAGATTCTTCAGCTTTATACGCCTTAATAATATTTTGCTGATACATATCAGGTTGTAATGAAGGGAATCCAAAAAGTTGAACCTTTCTGGCGTGTGCCTTATCTTTTGAAACATCAGCAATCCTTTTATCATCAAAGCCTGATCCGATAATCAATAAATCATTGGTAGTATCAGTTTCATGCACGCCTTCACAGCCATTTATTGTTTTTACTCTCACATAGTCAACCGTAAAAGGTGTATCCTCTTTTTTTGCATAGCTTTCAGGGTCTGAATAAACAAAGTCTATTTTGTTAAAATTTGATTCCTTTAAAAACCTTAATAAAAATATTAAGTGAGGGCGAATGAATCCAGTTATGTCGATACATATTGATAAATCTGGTGTCATTCTTTGTTTTTTAAAAAAATCTCTAATTATTTCACCTTCATCCATTCCGGTTGGATAAGAATTGATGTATTGATCTTCACTTTTTGTCTTAGGAAAATCATCTTCGAAATAGTGATACTCTGGTAATATCAACCAATGCTTTTCCTTGGATTGAATTGCTTCAAAGACCTTTTTAACCCTTTCACTGTCATTATATACCGAAAGAAATTTATCGTACATACCACTTTTGGAAAAAGAATCTAGTGAATCATATCTGGTTTTATAATTGATAGTGTAATCCATTTTTGCAAGGAATAATTAAAATAAACTTGAACTAGACTGTTCAAAAGGTGGATTGTATTTAGCTTTTTTAGATTTAATTAAATCGTCAAATTGACCTAAAACCTTAGCTAAAAATATAATATCAGCTTCGGTTTTACTAATTGCAATTACTCCTCTTCGTGCAATAGCAAGTTCAAAATGAGGAGATAATAAACCATTAATTTGATATGTAACATCCTGACGATTTGAATTCTTATCTCTTCGTTCAGATACATTAATTAGGTAAGAATAATTGGTCAAATATTCAAGAATCCTATAAATTTGTCTATCAAGTTCAAGAGGATTTAGTCTAAAAGTGGAAATTGAGCACTCTGGAGGTGTTTTAGATTGGCGTATTTCTTTTAGAAAATAGCCCAGCCTCTCCAGACTTGATTGGACTAGTTCTCCTGTGGCCCCAGGTATTCTAGCATCTTCCAAAAACCAATGTGCGGCCTCGGCCAATCCACTATTTTGAGAATCCATTTTTATTGGTTGATTTGACATAAATGGCTTCTCTCCATTAAAATTTGCCCATCTAAATACATGCTTTAAAATGATTAACAAATGTCTAGGAATTCCGGCAGACATTTTTATAAAGTTATCTAAACCAATATATTGAGTTGGTTCATTAGCCTCTCTACATAGCTTATCAATTATATCATTTTTGTACTTATCAATTACTTTAAAGTGAAGTGTTTTATCAGACCCTTCACGAGAAAAAATTAAACAATCTTTAGCTATTACCTCAGAAGAGGATTTTAGACTTTCACCTGCTTTCCACATTCTATAAAATAAGAAAACATTTGTCCTTTCTAAGAACCTATCATCATCAAATTTAAGTTTTTCTACAATTTCCTTTTGATCTTCAATTGAAACTTTAAATGTCTTTAAGTCTCTCCTTAAATCCTCAAAATATGCTCTACTAACTCTATCACTTTTAGTCTTCAATGAATTATTTAATGATTTGAGTGAGAACTCTTCAAAATAATTATTAATATAGTTAGGAGAAGATGATTCCTCATCGATTTCATATCCTGACTTTTGCAATTTCTTTACACATATCCGCTTAACCCACTTTGAATAATCACTTAACCGGTTACGGAAAATTTGATCTATATTGTAAAGCTCATATTCCGAATCCTGTTTATTCTCCTCTCCTGCACTATTTGTTTCAAATGTATGAACGCCGTATAATCTCGATCCTATTTTAAAGGTTGAAGGTGCTTCTTTTTCACGCAACAAAGTATTTATATGGCGTTGTTGATCAACGGTTAGATTTTCAAATTCATCCAATAGATAATTAAATTGACAACCTTTTAACCATTCTACTTCATTACTCAGTTGCTTTGGGATTCCAAAAATTAAATTTCCGGGAGTTACTCTAATTTTAATATTCGAAAGATTCCCACCAGTTAACGATATGTTATTAACTGTATAGTCTACTTCAGTCTGAAGTTCTTT
>CALRRX020000302.1:0-4880 GCA_943370675.1 Reyranella massiliensis 521
CAGATCGAAAAGACTGGGACTTGGACGAAGTAAAACTGGAGGTCAGTCTCGAAGTCAATCGAGAAGAAAACCGAACTGAAATCCACCGCAAAATCGAACTAATCGGTAACCTAGACCAAGCCCAACGTGATCGGATGCTCGCCATCGCCAATGCCTGTCCTGTCCATAAAATCCTGAGCGGGACGATAGCTATTCAGACAGAACTTTCGCAATTAAGTACGCAGTGATCAGTCACAGTGATCAGAACCTATCGTCATCGCCTTCCCTCCGGGAGGAGGGCGTGGAGCAGAACTTCATGCCATAAGTTTTAGAGGGCAATCCTGAGACGAAGCGATCTTAATCACTTTACTTTAAAGTCTGAAAGCTCAAAGAAGTACGAAGTAATCAGTCTCAGTGGTCAGAAATCCTGATCACTGCGACTGATCACTGAACACTACTTTTTAGAGCCTTCGTAGCAAACATTAAAAAAAGCGGCCCCTTTCGAGACCGCTTTCGTGTGTGATTAGCACTTTTCTATCAGATTATTTTAGATCAAATCGATCCAAGGTCATCACCTTGTTCCAAGCTGCTACGAAGTCTTTTACAAACTTCGCTTTGCCATCTTCGCAACCGTAAACCTCCGCATAAGCTCTCAATTCGGTGTTTGAACCGAAGATCAAGTCAGCACGGGTTGCAGTCCACTTAGGCTCGCCTGTTTTGCGGTCACTACCTACAAATACATTCTGCTTGTCAGAAGTAGCTCTCCAAGTAGTACCCATATCGAGCAAGTTCACGAAGAAGTCGTTGGTCAACTTGCCTGGAGTAGCAGTGAATACACCATGCTTTCCTCCATCCCAGTTGGCACCCATTGCTCTCATACCACCTACAAGGGCAGTCATTTCAGGAGCAGTAAGGGTCAACAACTGTGCTTTGTCGATCAAGGCTTCCTCAGCCTTCACGGTACAATCTGCACTCATATAGTTGCGGAATCCATCAGCCCAAGGCTTCAACCACTCGAAAGAATCCACTTCGGTTTCTTCCTGAGAAGCATCTGTACGACCTGGAGCAAAAGGAACAGCAATGTCGTATCCAGCGTCTTTCGCAGCTTTTTCTACCGCAGCGCAACCGCCCAATACGATCAAGTCAGCCATGGAGATTTTCTTTCCACCACCTGCGGTAGCGTTGAATTCTTCCTGAATGCTCGCCAATACGCCCAACACCTTGTTCAACTGCGCAGGGTTGTTAGCCTCCCAGTTTTTCTGAGGCTCCAGACGGATACGGCCACCATTGGCACCGCCTCTGAAGTCAGAACCACGGAAAGTAGAAGCAGAAGCCCAAGCAGCAGAAACCAATTCAGCTACGGTCAAGCCAGAAGCCAAGATGTTTGCTTTCAAGCCAGCAATATCCGCTGCATCAGCCAAAGGATGATTTACTGCAGGGATTGGGTCTTGCCAGATCAGATCTTCAGCCGGTACTTCAGGTCCTTTGTATCGGGCCTTAGGTCCCATATCGCGGTGAGTCAGTTTGAACCAAGCTCTTGCGAAAGCGTCTGCAAAGTATTCTGGATCTTCATAGAATTTTCTAGAAACCTTTTCATAGTCAGGATCAAATCTCATGGATAAGTCCGTAGTCAACATGAAAGGCTTGTGGAATTTGCCAGGAATGTGAGCGTCTGGAATGATGGCTTCGGCATTCTTAGCCTGCCACTGCTGTGCGCCAGCTGGGCTGTGTACAAGTTCCCACTCATATTCAAACAAGAACTTGAAGTAGTCATGACCCCACTTAGCTGGAGTAGATGTCCAAGCACCTTCCAAACCGGAAGTGATGGTATCTGCACCGTGACCAGTACCATACGTGCTGTTCCAGCCTGTGCTCATCTCTTCGATAGAAGCACCTGCTGGCTCAGCGCCAACGTATTTGCCAGGATCAGCAGCACCGTGCGTCTTACCGAAGGTGTGTCCACCAGCGATCAATGCACAAGTTTCCTCATCGTTCATTGCCATACGGCCAAATGTCTCACGGATTGCTTTTGCAGCCAAAAGCGGATCAGCTACTTTGTTTGGTCCTTCTGGATTCACATAAATCAAGCCCATTTCGGTAGCTCCAAGTGGATGCTCCAAGGCTTCTGGATTACGGTGAGCAACCCATTCTTTCTCAGAACCCCAGTAGATATCCTGCTCAGGCTCCCATACGTCTGCACGACCACCACCGAAACCGAAAGTTTTGAAACCCATAGATTCCAAAGCCACGTTACCTGTCAAGATCATCAAGTCAGCCCAAGAAAGCTTTCTTCCGTACTTCTGTTTCACTGGCCAAAGGAGCAAACGTGCCTTGTCCAAGTTGGCGTTATCTGGCCATGAGTTCAATGGAGCAAAACGCTGCGTACCTGTTCCGGCACCGCCACGTCCGTCCTGAACACGGTAAGTACCAGCACTGTGCCATGCCATACGGATCATGAATGGACCATAGTGACCGTAGTCAGCTGGCCACCAGTCTTGAGAAGTGGTCAACACCTTTTCGATGTCAGCCTTTACTTCTGCCAAGTTCAAAGATTCGAATTCCTTCGCATAATCAAAGCCTTCATCCATTGGATTGGACAAGGAAGAATGCTGACGAAGAATGTTCACATTCAATTGGTTTGGCCACCAATCAACGTTCTGCTGGCCTTTGCCTGCTGACGCAGCCATTGAGCCATTGTGGAAAGGACATTTGGAAATGTCTCCTCCGTTTTTGCCGTGTGTATCCATAGTATGTAGTTAAGTTAACTTGAATTGTATGCGAATTTAGGAAAAGGAACTTGTATAAAAATTATTTTCCGATTGATAAAAACTATGACTCTTGTCAGGAAATAAAGGTGTTTGGATGCAAGGAGGTCTGGAGGTATGGGAGTTTGGATGTAGGAAAGATCAAGTTTAATTTTTCAGAACACAATTGATTAAACCACTTCTAAAAATGGAGAGACATTACGATTCATAAATTAATTACTCCTCTATGCTCACTATATGGCTAGTGTGGTTTGTTTAAAAAATGCCTTTCAGAGAAAAGGTTTAAACGCCTGTCTACATTTCAAAAACCGTTGTGCTTTAGTGCCTTCGTGGCAAAATTCTTTTTTTAGCCTTTGTGGCTACTATTCAAAAAGGAAAAATCAGTAACGCATGCTGGCTAACCGTATTGAAATCGCGCCATACCCGGTTGAGCTTGGTATGTGTTTTAGCAGCTTCCAAACCTGCAAACGGATGCATTTTCGAATTGATTTCCCGGCAGATTTGAGTGAGTTTTCGACTGGATTTGCTGACTGTTTTGAGGGATTTGTTTGAGATTTTCTCATTAGCCTCGAGCTCTTGCCAGGAAATTTCCACATCTTCAAAAAACTTCATTCGGGCCGTTTCCAGATTGGATTGGCAGGATTTTTCAAGTTTCAGGAAATAGTCCAGGTGCTTTTGATCATATTTTCTGAATTCATGCCGCTTCCAAAAGGTGTCTGAAACCAGGGTTTGCAAATGTTGAGTGATTCCCAAAATATTCACCGCCAAAGTGGCCTCCGCAAACTGTAAAAAAGGATAGCTGTAAATGGCTTCAGGTCTGGTGACTTTTTCTGGAAAAATTTCAAAAACACGATTCAGTGGAACCCGAAGATTCTCAGTTTTGAAAGCATGACTTCCTGTAGCGATCATTCCCATGTAGCTCCAGCCGTCGAGGATTTCGACTTCCTCTTTTTTGAGGATAAAGGCTTTTACAACCGGCTTTCCTAGATCATTCAAAATAGGCTTCCCGTTTTCCAGAATCTCACAATTTGCTGTGAAATGGGTGGCATGCAAAGCACCGGAAGCGTAGGTCCAGCTGCCGGAAATCACAAAGCTCTCTCCTACTCGATTGGCTTTACCACCTACAAATCCGCTTCCAGCTAAGCAAACTTTGGAGTCAGCAAAAATCTCTTTACTCAGTTTTTCATCCAAAAATCCCACAAACCAGCCCGCACCGGCACAAAGTGTCACTGTCCAACCCATACTTGCATCGAGATGAGCGATTTTCTCCTCCAATCGTAGTGCTTCGGGCAAAGTCAACCCAAGACCATTCAATTCTTTCGGAATAAAGAGTTTGAACCACTTTTCTCGATAAATCAAATCAAGCATCTCAGTGGTAAGACTGCCCTGTTTTTCAGCTTTTGGTGCCCAGTCGGAGTTGATCAATTCGGAGGATATCATGTGGCAAGTTTACGAATAAAAAGACCTATGGGCTGTCCTGCTTCTCAAGAAGCTGGACTAGGTAGATTTCTCTCTCGCAAAGACGGAAAGTCGCAAAGAAGCCAAAAATCTTAGCGCCTTTCGCAGCTTTGCGAGAATAAATAAAGCCAGTTATCCTGCTTCTCCAGAAGCTGGATGTAATTGGTTTTAAAAAAAATATCCTGCTTTCGGAAAAAGCAGGATAACTAAAACCTTTTCCAAAGTTTAGAACTTTGGAAAAGTTACTTGGATTCAAATTACTTCTTCTTTTTCTGAGCAGCCATCCACTCCATAATAGTCACGGGGCGGCCATTGAGCATCACAGGCGAACCATCAAAATCAGTACGGGCCACATTAGCATGGGAATAAATCCAAGACCAATGCCCGTTGTAGCGGTAGTCTTTTCCCCCATAGAAACCGGTGATGTCATACACGTTGTCATAGTAAGTAAAATAGACATTTTTCGCTCCAGCCTGCTTCAGTCTGTGATAAAGTGGAACAACCGTCTCGTCTGGCTTTGTCGTCATGTCATCTTTGGCATGAATAAACCACATCGGTACATTCTTGATCTTTTGCACTTGCTCGTCTGTGATGTATTGATTTCCATACGCCAATGCAGAAATGTAACTTGCTGCGAAATAATCCGGATGCTCAAGGATCAATTTCAAAGACATGTAT
>CALRRX020000303.1:0-4877 GCA_943370675.1 Reyranella massiliensis 521
AAAGATCTGATTGCTTACAGACTCAAAAATGAATCCCTGATCAAGCGCGAAATCGGGGTGGAAATGCCAACAACTTGGGGAAGTTTCGATTTGATAGCTTTCAGGCAGACCAATACCCAAGAAATCCACATGGCGTTGATCAAAGGCACTTGGGATAAAGATGAGCCGGTTTTGGTACGAGTTCATTCTTCTTGTGTGACGGGTGATATTTTTGGATCCTGTCGTTGCGATTGTGGACCTCAGCTCCATGCAGCCATGGAGATGGTAGAAAAAGCTGGAAAGGGAGTAGTGCTTTACATGAACCAAGAAGGAAGAGGGATAGGTTTGATCAACAAGCTAAAAGCCTACAAACTTCAGGAGCAAGGAATGGATACAGTTCAGGCTAATTTGGCTTTAGGTCTTCCCATGGATGGAAGAGATTATGGTGTGGGTGCCCAGATCTTAAGAGACTTGGAAATCTCCAAGATCCGTCTCATCTCTAATAATCCTCAAAAACGAGTTGGACTGCTTGGTTACGGACTTGAGATTGTAGAGCAAGTGGGAATTGAAATCCAGCCGAATCCCCACAATGAAAACTACCTCAAAACCAAGCGTGACAAAATGGGGCACAACATTTTGAAATAAAGTTGTGCTGAAATTTTGAATCTTAAACGTAGCAAGAATTAACTCAGAGGCGTTAAGGCCGTATATGAAGTACCTTATTTGACTCTTATGAAAAAAGCCACGCTTATTCTCTTTCTTTCCTTTCTGAGCTTGGTTGCAGTCTTTGCTCAAAATCAACAGTTTCCATCTCAGGTTTGGCACAAGGGGAATATTTTCCTCGCTGATGGAGCCTCTTTCAGTGGTCAGCTTAAGTATGACATGGATAATAATTTGGTTCAGCTTCAGGCAGAGGCTGTGACCACCTTTACTGCTTCCAATGTGGTCAGCTTTGAGATTTACGATGAGACATATGGAGGCATCAGGAAGTTTTACAGCCTACCTTACTCCTTAAATGGAGATTATGAAACACCCATCTTTTTCGAGGTACTCACCCAAGGAGACAATATTGCTTTGCTGTGCAGAGAGTACATCGCTACTGATACCCGAGGGATGAACAATTGGGGAGCTATGGGTATGGGAATGAATCCATTTTGGGGTCCACCAAATTTCACGGGTTACCGATTGGCCTTCAATTATTATTTCCTTAAAAATGGAAGGCTTGAAAAATACAGTTTAAAAAAGAAAGACTTGTTTTCGATGCTTCCCGGACACGATGACGAAATCGATCTATTCATGAGAAAAAATCGATTGGAGCACGACAAGCGTGGTGATTTGCTAAGAATCACTGCTTACTACAACGAATTGCAGAATTAATATCCCATGTCAAGACCATTGATCCTCGTCTCTAATGACGATGGCATTACCTCCAAAGGTATTCGAGTGCTGGTATCCGTAATGAAAAAACTCGGCGACGTAGTAGTTGTTGCGCCGGATAGCCCGCAATCGGGGATGGGGCACGCGATTACAATTGGTGAGACCCTTCGGCTTTACGAGGAGGATATTTTTGAAGATGTGTTGGCTTATAAGTCCAGCGGTACACCTGCCGACTGTGTCAAGTTGGCTAAACATTATGTGCTCAAAGACCGAACTCCTGACTTGGTAGTAAGCGGGATCAACCATGGTTCGAACACTTCCATTTCAGTTCTTTATTCCGGTACCATGTCCGCGGCGATTGAAGGTGCCTTAGAAGGATATCCATCGATAGGATTCAGTTTGTGTGATTTTTCTTCTAAAGCAGATTTTTCTCATGTAGAAGAATGGGTGGAGAAAATTGCCAGACAAGTACTCGAAAGAGGCATTGCTAAAGGTGTGGCTTTAAATGTGAATTTTCCTCCGAAAAGAAATGAACCTATCAAAGGCATCAAAATCTGCCGGCAGGCAGATGCCAAATGGCAAGAGGAGTTTGCTGAGCGCTATGACCCAACTGGGCGTAAGTACTTTTGGATGGCTGGGAATTTTGTAAATTTTGACAAAGGAGAGGACAATGACGAGTGGGCAATTGCCAACAATTACATTTCGATTGTGCCCTGCCAATATGACCTCACGGCCTATCACGCCATTTCACAAATCAACAAAGAATGGGATTGGGATAAATTAGGATGAAGGTCTAATCCCTTTATCCAGGAATTTTAAAACAAGCATTTATCCTAAGTTTTTTGATCAATTTCAGGATCAATCCGTTGTTTTATTGACCTCCTCAGAGTAAGCGCTTCTCACTTTTTTTGGTAACAAAAGGTGAAATAGGTGACATACCTAAATTTTCTAAAAAATTGATAGTAAAGGGTTTATTTTGAAACAAATTGATCTATCAAGGTTGATTAATTGTATTTAATTTGCAATTGACTTCATTTAAAAATCCATCTGTGTTTTCACGTCTTCTGATCTTGCTTCTTTGTCTCCTGCCAGTGTTGGCCTTTGCCAATCCGGAGCAAGTAAATCAGGATAGTCTGGAAGTATTGCTTTCAGGTAAAAAAGGAAAAGAAAGACTTGAGCTACTCAACGAGGTCGCGACCCAAGTAAGGGAATCAAATCAAAAAATTGCTTTCTCATTTTCCAAAGAAGCTGACTCTTTAGCTTCGGTTTTGAAAGACACTTCTGCCAAAAGCAGAGCTTTGGAAAACATCGGTTGGATTTTTTACCGACAAGGAAATTGGAAAAAGTCATTTGAGTATTCCAGTGAAGCCTATCAAATGGCAATAGCAATAGGTGACAAGCTTCAGGCGGCTAGGTTGATGAATAATTTGGGAGCTCTTTATTATGAGCAAATGAATTATGAAAAAGCCATAGCCCATTTCAGAAAAGGATATGAGCTTGCTACTGAGGTGGATGATTTGTATACCAGAATTCGAAGCCTCAATAACGTGGCGCTTAATTTCACTCAATCGGGCAATCAGGATTCTGCCCTATATTTTGCGCAAACTTCAATCAAATTAAATGAAGACGCAGGATCTCCTTATTTGACTTCTTTTGCACATCGCGTGATAGGAGATGTGTATTTGGCAAAGGGTAATTTTGATACAGCTCAGGTTATTTTTTCCAAGTCATTAGATTTGGCCAGGGCTCAAAAAGTGAAGTCTTTCGAAGCGGGAGTACTTCACCGACTTGGAAATGCTCTTTTTTTGGGAGGCAAAATACGAGAGGCCAAAGACGTTCTCTCTTACTCTGTGAAATTTTGCGAAGAAGAAGGCTTTTTGGATGAACTCTCCAAAAGTCACAAATACCTTGCACAGGTATATGAAAAGGAAGGCAATATCCAAAAAGCCTTAGCTCATCTTCAAAGTCATCAGATTTATAATGATTCATTGGTCAATAAATCCAATCGGGATAGATTGAACTTGTTGCAGGGGATGTTTGAGGAGAATCTGGAGCAATCAGAACTAGAGCTTCTCAAAGCTCAAAATGAAAATCAGGCTTTTCGATTGGCAAGTTCCAAAAGGAATATCCTCATTTTATCACTTGGATTGGCAGTGATTGCTATCCTTTTGATCAGAATGTACTTTTTAAATACGAGCGTTTCCAAAACCAATAAAGATCTAGTCGAGAAACAAATTAGAATTGAGGAACAAAATCAAGCCTTGGAGTCTCAATCTGCAGAGCTTTCTGTAATCAATGAGACTAAAAACAAACTGTTTTCCATTCTCGGGCATGATTTGCGTGGTCCTGTAGGTCAAGTCAAATCAGTGGTAGATCTATTGACAAAAAATCAATTGGACCAAAATGAGTTTGAAGTTCTGATCTCAACATTGAAAAAAGACATCGACTCAGTCAATTTTACACTTAATAATACACTTCAGTGGTCCATGACACAAATGGACGGATTCAAGATCAATTCTGCTGAGTTCAATCTGAGTAAAACCGTGGAGCATTCCCTGTCACTTTTGGAATCCTCATTCAAAGAAAAAAATCTTCAAGTCACTAATCAGATGGATGAAGTGGTGATGGCTTATGCAGACCCTAATCTCGTGGAGGTGGCAGTTAGAAATGTGCTTAATAATGCGGCGAAGTTTTCAAATGCAGGTGGTTCTGTTTTGATCTATTCTGAAAAAACTATTGACCATATCCGAATGTGTATTCAGGATTCTGGAGTGGGAATGTCAGAAGATCAGATCAAGTCAATCCTTGCTGATTCGTATTCAATTACCAAATCCAAACCGGGTACACAAAAGGAAAAAGGTTCTGGATTGGGGCTTCAGCTGACCAAAGAGTTTGTCCGAAAAAATGGCGGCCAAGTCTACATTGAAAGTCAACTTGGTGTTGGGACAAAGTTTTGCATTCAGTTGCCTTGCTCACCTTCAATCCTCAATTCGGAGATGGCTCATCTCCAAAAAGCTTCCCAAATCCAAGTCACCGCTTAGGATTTTCAGAGCAATCATTTTTTGTATCGAATCTTTCAAAACAGATCTTGAGACTACAGGCTCGGTGCACCAGTCCGTCTGTTTTAGCCATTCCTTCACGTCTTCAGAGTTGAGATGGTATTCCAAGGCTAGAAGGTCAGCAAGATTTTCGGATTGGTAGAGTATTTTCGAAAGCCGATAGATCTCATCCCTGACTTCGAAAATTGATGATCCAAACTCTTGGATAGCCTTTTCTGTCGCGACCATCACAAAGCAAGGCCAAGGGCTTGGGATTTCTCCGATTCGTCTCATGCTGCCTTTCTCTACCATTGGAGCGGTAGTGTATTTCTCCCAAAGGAAAATTCCCTTACTACCTGTCTCCATCTCTTTTTCTGCGCCCTCCATATTTCCTACCAGGTCAAAAGTCAGCTTCGAAGGGTTCCAGTTTTCTCTTTTCGCTAATACCATCGCCATCAAATGAGACCCCGAGCCCATTCTACT
>CALRRX020000304.1:0-4870 GCA_943370675.1 Reyranella massiliensis 521
GCTTGTCCTACCCTGGGCAGAGGCCGTCTGCCTCAGTTTGTTGGAGTTGGCATAGTAGCCATAGGTCCTCCCCTGCATCCCGGCCCGTCGCTAAAAATGTCCGCTGGACATTTTCTTAACGCTCCGTCCTCCTGAATGGCTGCCGCTGCGTTCCGTCTCTGTAAAGTTAAACCCACCCTGCAACCCGGCTCCTCGCTAAATTCATACTAAAATATTTTTTTTACCCTCGACCCTCTTTGCCGTCTCAGTTGTATTTTATGTATTAAATCTGCTATTATTATTGTTTGAGCTACCTATTCATTTACCCTTAAATATTCTTAATTGATTTTCCATTTTTTTCCATAAAAACTCATAGGCCTCCTCTGCACTATAAAAAAACCTCATGTCCAATCTATTTCCTTTCTCATCCAAATAAAAAAACTCCCAAACACCATAATTTTCCATAAGAATACATGCATCTGGCTTTAACCCATCATTCAATGAATACCATCGAAGCGGAATATTATTCACACTAAGTTTCTCCTTCAAATCTTCTAAATTCATTTTTTTATTTAATTATTTTAATGTATCTAAATTCTTCTAGATAATTGATTCCAATTGGAGTCTGATATTGGATTCCTAATCCTGGTTCACCAAAGGCTGGAGCTATTCTAGATTTTCTTAATGGAAAAGGTTTAATCACTTCGAATTGAAAATAATCATTAAGATTAGTTGTAGGGCTTAATGATCTCATCTTGATTGGAGTACCAATAGGGGAAGCATATAATCCATATATTGAACCATATCGATCTAATCGTTGCCCCACCTCTGCCATTGTACCGCTCCATTCTCCCAAGGCACCCTCATTATGTGGCCAATAGTTAGCAGGAAGATTTGATTGGTTAAGTGGTTTGGATGATTTGACAAAAGGGTTCTTAAATCTTGAAAAAGATTTTAAACCTCCAAAAGCACCTATTACTGCTACTGTTCCAAGTCTAAATCTATCTTCAGTAGTTCCCTCCTCAAGAGTTTGACTAATTCCCTTGTAAGCTTCTTTTGCTTCTGAATATAAAGGAATATAATTTGGATCTATAGAGTTTCTGCTATCTACAATTCGAGCTTCCGGTTTAAAGGTCGAAACTACATCCCATAAACCTAGTGTAATTCCTCTGTAGGCATCATATACTTGTTTGACCTCTTGGTCAGTTGGTTTGGTGAGCATTTCCGTTGTAGTCCCTACACCCGGATATGTCACCGCCTCCAAACCATCCAAATCTATCGCTTGGATTGGCGTATTACTAGCAAACTGATACGGAGTTAATTCTGGGTATGATTTCGTCAACGGATCGACACTCAAGAACTTCCCGATCGTCGGATTATAGATCCGGAAGCCGTAGTCGTAGTGAGTCTGATTGCTCCATTGTCCGCTTGGGTCCTTTTCCTTTCCGTTGAAGCCATACCGATACGTCATGCTCTCAGTCCTTCCTGTCATCTCCAGTCCGAAGGGATAGTAATCCGTTCTTGACAATACCTGCGTCCAAGTACTGTCGGTTTTCATCCGGATCCGGTCGGATACTACAGCCAGGACATTGCCCAGGTGGTTGCTGAGCTCGTACTGCTTGTGTCCTACCGTGCGGTAGCCCGGCTTGGAGGCGTAGGACAGGTTACCCAGTCTCGAGGAACCGTAGATCGGTCGCTCGGAAAGCGTGTCTGCCTGATACACTGCCATTCCCACCCTGCAAGCTGGCCCTTCGCTAAATCTTTCCACTGGAAAGATTTTTTACGCTCAGTCCTCAGATGCATCGCGGATGTATCGGGTGATGGCCCACCCTGCCTCCTGGCTCAATCCGAAAACAGTCCACTGGACTGTTTCTTAACGGATTGCCCTCCTGCTTCTTCTCTACCCCTCTCCTGCATCCCGGCCCGTCGCTAAAAATGTCCACTGGACATTTTCTTAACGCTCCGTCCTCCTGTATGGCTGCTGCTGCTTCAATAAAATTCAAAACTACTTAGGAGCTAATTTGTAAAATAGATATAAATGCCTTAACGCTTCTCCCAAAACCACTACTAATAACCACATTAACAATGATTCGATCGTAACTTTTGGGAACACAAAATAAGACCCAAAGACTATTATAAATAAAACAAAAAAACCAACTTTATCCTTTTTGAACACATACTCTTTTCTATAAATATTTCCATTCAAAACATCAGTCACAAACAAAATTAAAGATATCAAAAAACTTGATAACAAAGTATAAAATAAGTGTCCGATTAGATCATAGTTTTTCATAAAATCAGGATTATCTATATTGTAGAAAAAACCGATTATAAAAACAATAAACACGTAACACAAATATCCAATTATTCTTACCTTTATCATAACTATTTTGGTGTAATTGTGATGACTGATTTCAAAAACTGCCTATATAAATCAATTCCTCTTTTTATTGAGAGCCTGTCTTTTTGATCATCTAATCCAAATTTAGTCAATTGATTAATATTTGCCCCAGCTAACAATCTACTTTGTCCAAATCCAAAAGCACTGCCGCCTGCTCCATAAAGAATATTTCCATAGTCATCATATCTAACTAGTGTCCCCTTGTACCACGACCATTCTCCTACTCGTCTTGGATGGTATAAATTCTGTTTAATATCAAATGGAGCATTATCCGTAACCATTGATCTAAAAAAAGTATTTTTTTCGGTAATTTTATTTATAAAATTTCCAATATTGTCGTCAAAGGACAATCTTTTGTCTTCCCAATAAATAATACCATTGTGCAATATTTGGTTAAACTCGTCTGTGAAGTCTTGAAGATTTGACCAAATTACAGGATCATTCTTTTGACTTTTCGTCCCTCCAAAATCGCCACTAATGTTTAAATTATAATAAAGTTGTTCACTATTTTTCCACGCCTTATCAGAATCACTTTTTTTATTTGTAGTAAAGATCAAGTCTTCTCCACCTTTCTTCGTACCCAGTACACTCCCTGAATTCTTGTTAACTAGTAAGGTATCAGACCCTAAAGGATCAATGAACCAAATAGGATTATTTGAAAATCCTGTATAGGGCGACTCGTTGTCTTTTAATATAGGATCTAAACTTAGCCATCTACCAATTCTCGAAGAATATTGTCTAAACTCTGAAGTATATTGATCTTCGGAGATCATAGCATCTTTCTCGAATCCGTTAAACCCATACCGATACGTCGCACTCTCCGTTCGGCCCGCCATCTCCAGCCCGAAGGGATAGTAATCCGTTCGTGAGATCACCTGAGTCCAGGTACTGTCAGTCTTCATCCGGATCCGGTCAGATACTACGGCTAGGACGTTGCCCTGGTGGTTGGATAGCTCGTACTGCTTGTGCCCCACCGTCCGGTAACCCGGCTTGGAGGCATAGGACAGGTTCCCCAGTCTCGAGGAACCGTAGATCGGTCGCTCAGAAAGCGTGTCTGCCTGATAGACAGCCATTACGTTGCCTGATGCATCCCGGATGTATCTCGTGATCGTGGTTCCCTGTTTTTTCTCTACCCCTCCCCTGCAACCCGGCTCTTCGCTAAAAATGTCCACTGGACATTTTCTTTACGCTCAGCCCTCAGCTGCATCGTAGCGGAACTCGATCGGTGAGCCGGTAGACTTGGTTACTTTGCGCACCTTCCCGCTCCTGCCCTGCAAGCTGGCCCTTCGCTAAAACAGCCCACCGGGCTGTTTCTTGACGCTCAGTCCTACTCGATGTTGGTCACTCCTCCTGCCTTCACAAGCCCACCCTGCATGCTGGCTCCTCCCTAAAAATGTCCGCAGGACATTTTCTTTACGGTCGGCCCTCTTTTGTCAAGTTCCCGATGGCATCGTACGCTGCATCGCTGCAACCCGGCCCAAGCCTAAAACAGTCCCCCGGACTGTTTCTTAACGGCTTGTCCTACCCTGGGCAGAGGCCGTCTGCCTCAGTTTGTTGGAGTTGGCATAGTAGCCGTAGGTAAAGTTGTCCTGTATGGCCGCCGCTGCATTCCGTCTCTGTAAAGTTAAAAGATTTCCGTTCCCGTCATAGGTATAGTTCGCATCGTAGGCATTCACTGTAGCCGCGGATGCATTTCGGTGTGTGAAGCTCGTCGTATATTCCCTCAAGCTTCTCGCCTGTACCAGCCGGTGCAGCTGATCGTACTTGTACACCATCGCCTGCATGTCATTCGGATCCTGAGATCCCGGCAGGTCGGTATTCATCAAATACACAAAGCTAAATAGCTATTTAGACAAAGGAGATTGCGAACCAACTAATTTAATCTAACAATTCTCTTTTGTAGCTTCAAATTCCATCAAAACAAGATACTCATCAGTTTTTTAAATCCGAAATCTTATCACATAATATTGGAATATCTAAAATTGCCAAATCGCATATTCTATAATAATCGCTACTCATTGCTTCTTTAATATTTTCAAAATCACCTTTAGCAACTTGTTCTCTTGCAAAGAAAACTAATTCAGGTTCAATTGTGAAATTTTTCCTACTCCCTTTGGCATACATTTTCCATACTAAATTCCCTCTAAAGGAATCTATAACATGGGCTATTTTATTATAAATCAGGTCACTTTTAGATTCAAATCTAAAGGAATAACTAGGAGGACGTGAATACTTATCCATTCCAAAAGTATTAATTTGCGGTGATTGTAATGGAGAGATTTTTGACAATGTTTCCCAAAACAACTTATTAATATAATCAAATTTTTCACTTTTCATTAGTCACTTTGGTTATATCCAATTCCACTTTTTGATTGTTTTTCCTAACATCTTTCAAAAAATCATCTAGATCAACTGGCTCGTTAGAAAACCTTGGATCAAAGACTTTTCCTTCAAGTACAAAAATTTCATGATACTGAAATTCATCAACTT
>CALRRX020000305.1:0-4866 GCA_943370675.1 Reyranella massiliensis 521
GGAACCAGCATGGCAAGTCCTCATGTAGCAGGTGCCGCCGCATTGCTGCTTCAAGCCAACCCTACCGCTACCGCTCAGCAGATTTATGACTTGATCAGCACTAACTCAACTAAAAATAAGATCACCAACTCCAACTCCGTTAATAATCATCTCCTATTCACGAGAGCCGGTTCAGTTGTGAATCCTAACCCAGATCCTCAACCGGTGACCATAAATTTATCCGCTACCATTACAAAAATTTCAGGAAGAGTAAGAGGTAATTTGACTTATTCCGGATTTGCTTCTGGTACCACGGTCCAGATTTTCAGAAATGGGGCCTCAATTGGTACTACAACCAATCTCACATCTTTTACAGACCAAACTAATATCAGAGGCGGAGGAACAATCACCTATCGCGTTTGTGCTGTAGGTACCTCCAATTGTTCAGCTACTATCACCCTGACTTTCTAAGACCTGATCTAATTATTTTATTCCAAAAAGAGCCTTCGGGCTCTTTTTTTTTGTCTGAAACACTCCTCCCAACAGCGCTTTTCCAAAGTCCGAGTCTTTGGAAAAACTCTTACTACCATCCTCGCTCCTAAAAGCTTTCTCTTTTCACTACTTTTTGAACTTGAAAAAGGAAAGAAAAGAGGAAATCGAAGGTGATCGTATGGAGGTTCATTTTCATTGCGCCGGAAAAGGCTTTCGGTTCCAGATCGACTTTACGAATCCAGCGCTAGGGAGACTTTTGGAATCTATTTCTACCAAGATCTTACTCCTAACGGAGCAATAATACTATTTGAACCAATCTCATTATCAATAGCTATGTGAAATCTATGTGGCTATTGTGGTTTAAAAATTACCCTTTGAATTTCATGGAATGCATGCCCCATTCAGGGTCGATGGGAACCAAGGCGTCGATTTTATCTACAGACATTAAATCCCTTCGGGATCTTTTTTTTATCTGTGCTCCTGTGGCAAAAGGCCATGCTTGGTATTCTTTTTTACCAAGATTTTGCTCCTATGGAGCAATACCATCTGAACCAAACGCAATTGCTATGTAAAATCTATGTGGCTATTGTGGTTTAAAAAATTCTCTTTCAATTTCATGGAATATAAGCCCCATTCAGGGTCGATGGGAACCAAGGTGTCGATTTTATCTACAGACATTGAATCCGTTTGGGATTTTTTCCCATCTGTGCATCTGTGACATAAGTCCAGCTAGGTTGGCTTGCTCCAAAAGAGCCCAATGGAATGAAAACACCAGATGTTTTTTTTAAGCACATTGCGGTAGAGCCGTGAGTGGGGACACTCACGCCGGCATTCCTGCACCCAGAAAAAACTTTAGCTTTTCACTTCTTCGTGAACTTGAAAAAGCCTAGAACAAAAGCAATCGGGATAGATGCGAAAAATATCAATACTGGAAAACCTTATTTTTTCCTTTGTGGAAAAAAACAAGCTCTGAAAAAGCCAGATAATTAAGCTTTGGAATTCGGACAACTTTTTATTCCTACGAGCTTGTAAAGAGGACAAAAACCCACAAAAGAAGTAACTGTAAAAAGCACAGCCAAGCCCAAATCAATATATCCAATGGTTCCACTGACCGTCTTGGTTAAAAACAAAACAAATAACACCGCAGCTATAGTCAATCGAATACCTGAATCGATCTTTCCCATATTTTTTTCCAATGCTCCCATCTTCATCTTTGTTTTTTGATCTTCAAAGTAATATTGTTAAGGAATTTTTTACCATCCAAATAGTCAAACTTTATTCTTCAATGGTCTTCAAAACCACGTTTAATCCTTCCAAGTAATCTCCATCTGCCAGGGCTTTGATTTCGAATTCAAGTACTTCAGGACTTGCCTTAGCTTTCATAAATTCCAATTGCTTGGGATCGATGGTCAGTTTGTATTTGCCCGGCAAAAGCCCAAACGCATAATAGGCCCCGTCAGAAAAGGTTCGGATCGTTTCCAAAGGTGGATCTCCCGCTCGCTGTATCGTCAGTCGCAATCCTCCTACTCCTTGTTCACCACCCGGACGCTCGATCAGCACCAAGCCCTCTATAATCCCTGTACGGTAAAGGGGAATATCGATACTCTTAAACCGATTAGGTTCCGCCACAAAGCCAAATACTTTTTCCTTGGGAGCCAAGGTAGGATCAGGAAGGGCCTGGATATCCACTTCCAGTCGATAGGTCCAGTAACTCTGCAATTGGGTAATGCGCAAGATCCCGTCCGAACCCAAGAGCATATTTCCTGATTTATCCAGACGAACTGCTTTGGCAGGCACGATTTCCTCCCCTTTGTCAAATACTCCGTTTTCATTTTGATCGATAAACATCCGAACAGAAATGCCTGAGCGACCCAATTGATCTCTGTTAGATGGAATCAGTGATGCAGAAGCCGGGTCAATCGCAACCGAACCGCTGAAGCTCTGACGGATGGCATAATCCCCTTTTCGCTGATTGTACTGAGAAGAGGATCGGATAAACTGGAAGTCGTATAGGAAGCCAATCTGCATCTGCCCGGTATTATTGGCCAAATCACGGTCGTACCCAAAGGTAAATCGCCCTTGCTTAAACAAGGTCTGCGAAAGCTGCACATTGACATTTCCCAATTTGGAAGTCTGGGTATTGTAGCGTGCCTGGGCACGGATAAACATCCCTTTCACAAACACCGGCAAACTTGGACTTCTCGGCAAGGAATAGGTCATCGAAGTCGTCAAAATACCCGAGGCAAACTCAGGGCTTAGATTGGCTTCAGCCTTGGTGCCGGTCACCTGTGCCCGGTAGTTGAATCGGGTGCTTACCCTACCCACCTGCACGTTGAAGTCCGACTGAATATTACCTTTGTATCCCTCCGCAAGCCAAATATTCTCTCCTCCAATTCGAATTCCTGAAAATCGACCAAAGAGTTTGAAAGGCAAAAACAAATTCAAATTGGCATCTTTCAGAGGCTGTTCCCGCTCGTTTTCCACTACTGGCTGGGGTACATACTCTGTGTATTGAGCAGAGATGTTGATGTTATTTGCATAAAAAACACTGGCATTAGCGCGGTAGTAGCGATCTGGCAAGGCATCCACATTCAAGAGGTATTGTTGAAAAAGACGAGTCGAAAACCCAAAAGAGGTGTTCTTTTTTTCGGGTCCAAATACATCTCCATAATCGAATCCTGCACGGACGGTCAAGGCATTACTCACCCCGATAGCCAAGTCGGCATGACCGGCAAGGTCAGAGTTCAAACTATCCGGCGCAGACATCAGCCGCCCACCTTGAATATTGTAAGCCACAAAGCCTTTGGGCAAAAACGAGAAAGGAATCTGCAACTGCCGATCCTGCACAATGACCTCTCCTTGTGGAGTGTAGATTCTCAAGGTCAGACGAACCGTACCGTATGTCACCGGGGCATTGAAGCGGTAGTACCCCACATCATCCGCTCGCATAAAGTCCACCAACTGCCCCCCGATCAGCAATTCCACTTCAGAGTCTTTTTCCGTGTAGCCATCCACGACAAACACGTCCAATTCCTGTCTCGGGATAATGGGATTATTGCTGAGTGCAAAACCAGTCAGGGAAACCCCATTGGTCTGGCTGGTAGTATTGAGTTGACCTAAGGTAATGCTACTGAGGAGCACATTTTTTTCAGGTTTTAATCCACCCGGAAGCACGTAGCGCCAGCGTAGGCCTGAAAAATCCGCTTGCAATTTTCCATCAATCAAAGCACCCGTAACAGCACCTTGGACATCGCCTCCGAGAAACTCGGCACCTGTCCGTAGCTGAAATGCCGTATTGCTTCCTTCCTTTCCTCGGTCATGATTGAGCGCATAGTCAATGACACCCAGGCCAAGCAACTTTCGATCACGGCCGTAGAGCATGTTGAGATTTTCCTGTGGACCACCTTGATTCATTAATTTGTTTCGAAGGGCCTCTCGCTTCTTCTTTTCCTCAATAGGAAGGGCACGCTCCGATTTGAGAGACATAGAGAGTGCGTAAGGATTGACAGTGAAGTCCAATCCAAAAATTCGCTTGTAGTAATCCGGGTGCAGGTATAGATCCAACTCACCCAAATAGAAAAAGTCTGCGGGAAGAGGCTCGCTCACTCCCTTGATGATGATAAATCCCGATACGGGGTCAATCTTCCAAATGTCTTTTTTGTCAGGATAAGCCCCCTGCAGGCCGAGCTTGTTTTCAGATTGCTCGTAAGGGATTTCGGTAAGGCTAAGGATTTCGCCCAAGGGCAAAAACGCCACATCTTTAAAAAATACTGCATTGACATAAAATTGACCGATCCCTGGATGAGAAAGGGTCAACAACGCTTCCCCGTCAGGTTCCTGCTGGGCTTGCGTCCCAAAAGGAAGCAAAAGCACAAAACCAAGAAGGAACAATCCCATCCTGATTCCATGGAATCGGTTCGCTATAGGGCAAAGGAAGTTCACCTCGAAGGATTTTCGTGTACGAAAGGGAAAATGAATACTGGGAGAATCAACTTAGAGCGTAATGCTCAAGGTCTTGGAGATTGGCGGAGCCTGCACCAAATCTGAAGTCGGAATATCCGATCGCTCGGTTTTGAAGAGCAAATTCAGCTGATAGGTTCCGGGAGCGATTCCTTCAGGCAAGGGAATGGAATAGGCACGCTTGCCTTCGTAATACAAAGCTACCGTCTGCTGCTGAGTTGCTATTACCTTCCCAGAAGCATCTTTGACTTCTGCCTGAAGACTACCCAAGAATGGAGAGTTGCCGGTAACGGTAAATTCCGAATCTACTGCAATCGAATTGTCTTTTCGCTGAGCTTCCAGTTTGGAAAATTCAAGACCAGTAGTAACTGCTCCAGATTTGTAAAACGCTGCAATGACTTGATCAAACTTAAAGTTCACTTGGGTTGCTATACC
>CALRRX020000306.1:0-4852 GCA_943370675.1 Reyranella massiliensis 521
TATGACAACGGCAGCACGCCGCTATCAGAAATCAAGCTTTCCAAGCTAGATACCGATCAATGGTGCCAAGTGGCAAAATCCTGGGGTGCAAAAATGATCGTCTTTGTCGCCAAGCATGCCGGAGGATTCTGCTGGTGGCAGACCCATACCACCGAGTATGGAGTACGAAATATTCCTTGGAAAAACGGTCAAGGCGATGTTCTGAAAGACCTAGCCGCCTCCACGGCCATGTACGGATTGGACCTCGGCATCTATGTCTACCCAGGAGATGAACAATGGGGCGCAGGAATCGGCAGTGGCGGGATCACCAAAGATCCTTCGAGACAGGAGGAATACAATCGGGTATTCCGGCAGCAACTCACCGAAGTACTTAGCAACTACGGGCCAATCACCGAGGTATGGTTTGACGGCAACTGCCACATTCCGGTAGAGGATATTCTGCAAAAGCATGCCTCTGATGCAGTGATTTTTCAGGGAAAAATGGCTAATCTCCGATGGGTAGGAAATGAGGATGGAGTCGCACCTTATCCAAATTGGTATACGCTAAACACCTCCGATCTCAAAACCGGAACTTCCACTGCCCTGCACTCCGATCCAAACGGCGACGCCTACGCCCCTGTGGAAGTAGACGTGCCGATGCTCAAAAATGGCGGTCACAAGTGGTTTTGGGCACCAAATACGGACCATTTGCTGATGACTACCGAGCAATTCATGGACATGTACTATAAGTCGGTTGGTCGGGGCTCTGTGCTGTTGCTCAACTCTTCACCGGATACCAGCGGAGTTATTCCCGATTCGCATGTGGAAGCATATCAAAGATTTGGTGCAGAGCTCTCCCGTCGATTTGGTTCGCCCATTCTTTCCAAAAGCAGAGATCAGAGAAGTTTGGAGTTGGTTTTCTCCATACCAACTTCGGTCAACCACCTTATTCTTCAAGAAGACCTGCGAAAAGGTCAGCGAGTAAGAAGCTATTTGATTGAAGGGTTCAAGGATGGAAAATGGCATCCGATCTACGAGGGAAAGTCCATCGGGCAAAAGAAAATCGATTACTTTCCTACAGAAACCATCGAAAAACTTCGTGTAAGCCTTCTCGAATCGGTCGGAACGACCACACTCAAGGCCTCAGCTTTTTTCGTCGAAATGCCAGAAATCACTCAGGAAAACAAGGATGAAAAAACGATCATCGGTACTTGGGACGGCAATTCGTACGGAACCGAATGGCAGGAAGTCACCTTTGACCTGACTCCACATCTAAATCAAATCGGGGAATACGAGGTCTACTTCAGCACGATTGCATATGATTTTCAGAGCAAAGAACCGAGCGGTTTGGATATTACCGACTGGAAGCTCGAGCTGTATGGCCGTCAAGCTCCCGAAGCCTTGCAAGTGCTGCCTCATGGAGGAGTTCGCATCACGAGAAGTCAGCAGACTTTGGATGAATTCCCCAGCAAACTAACCGTGAAAATCAAATCCAGACCCGCCAAATCCGTGGGCGACATCATCCTCAAGCGAATCACCTATTGATCTAGCTATGAAAAAATCATTCCTACTTGGCCTCTTGGCCTTTCCGATTTCGTTGTTTTCCTGCCAAAAGGTAGACCTTCAAGTCACACCTTCTTCAAACGACCTCATCTTTACCGAGCTTGCTACCAGTTGGGATGAAGGAATCCCGCTGGGTAACGCCACAGTGGGTGGGTTGATCTGGCAAAAAGATTCTGCACTTCGGATTTCTTTGGATCGCATTGACCTGTGGGATCTGCGCCCCACCGAAAACATCTGGGGAGAAAACTTCTCCTTTAAATGGGTGGAAGAGCAGGCCAAAAATGGTGACTACTCGGTGGTGCAGCAGCAATTTGACGTGCCCTACGACCGTGACCCAGCCCCTTCAAAAATCCCCGGTGCAGGAATGGAATTTGACCTGAGCGGAATGGGACCTGTGGACACCGTCAGGTTATTTTTGAACAATGCACTGAGTGAAATCACATGGAAAAACGGTGCCTCGCTCAAAACCTTTGTTCATGCCACCAAGCCAGTAGGATTCTTTGTGGCCACGGGGATGAAAGAAGACTTTTTGCCAAAACTGGTACCGCCCATCTACGAAAATCAAAACGAACAAGCGGAAGTAATCGACCCTGTCACCGGACAGTCTTTGCTCCGATTGGAATACAAACAAGGACCGGTCACCCAGGAAAGAAACAAGATCGTGTACCGGCAAAAAGGCTGGGGTGATTTCTCCTACGAAGTAGCCATTCAATACGAGCGAAAAGGTGAATTGCTCATCGGAGTCTGGTCCATTACTTCTTCGATGGTGGCCGAAAAGGCAAGTGATTTGGTGGATCAGTATCTCGAGGAAGGAGTGCAGCTAAATTATGAAGAGCACTTGAATTGGTGGGAAGCCTTTTGGGCCAAATCAGCTGTTCAACTACCGGACCCGATTTTGCAAAAGCAGTACTACAACGAGCTGTACAAGTTTGGGTCTGTAGCCAGAGAAGACTCCTATCCTATCGCCCTTCAGGCCATCTGGACCGCGGATAATGGCAAGCTACCCCCATGGAAAGGAGATTACCATCACGACCTCAACACCCAACTGAGCTATTGGCCTGCCTATGCCGGCAACTATTTGCAGGAAGGGTACGGCTACCTCAAGACCCTTTGGGAACAGCGAGAAACGCATAAGAAATACACCAAGGCCTACTTTGGCACCTCCGGACTCAACGTACCCGGCGTGACTACCCTGACCGGCGAACCCATGGGAGGCTGGATTCAGTATTCGTTTTCACCGACAGTTTCTTCTTGGTTGGCGCAGCATTTTTACCTCCATTGGAAGTATTCGGCGGATGAGGTATTTCTGAAAGATCGGGCTTATCCCTATATGAAAGACGTTGCCATCCATCTGGAGGAATTGACCCGAGTGGAAGAAGGACAGCGCACGCTTCCGCTTTCCTCCAGTCCGGAGATCTTTGACAATTCACGCCAAGCCTGGCTGCCTTCGCTCTCCAACTATGACCTTTCCCTGATCAAATTCACCTTCCAAGCTGCCACTGAGATGGCCGAGGCACTTCAGCTTTCGGAAGAAGCTGCCAAGTGGAACTCGATTTTGGCGGAGTTTCCGGAATACGATTTGGACGAACAGGGAGGCTTCACCTTTTCCAAAGGAATTCCTTATGCAAGTTCGCACCGCCACTTTTCCCACCTGATGGCCATTCATCCTTTGGGTTTGGTAGATTGGAGTAATGGCGAAAAGGATCAAAAGATCATCACTGCCACCCTAGAAAGACTGAAGGAAGTCGGACCGTCTGCTTGGACGGGATATTCCTACAGTTGGCTGGCCAATCTGCAGGCGCGAGCTTTGGATGGGGAAGGTGCCGCACAATCCTTGAGGGATTTTGCGACGGCTTTCTGCCTGAAAAACACCTTCCATGTCAACGGTGATCAGAGCAAAACAGGCAAGTCCAACTTTACCTACCGTCCCTTTACCTTGGAGGGTAACTTTGCCTTTGCGTCAGGGATTCAGGAAATGCTGATCCAAAGTCACACCGGCACGGTGAGTATCTTTCCGGCCATTCCTGCGAATTGGGATGACGTGTCCTTCGAAAAGCTGAGAACCATGGGGGCGTTTGTGATTTCTGCTTCACGTGAAAAAGGAACTACCAAAAAAGTTAAAATTCATTCCGAAAAAGGCGGAAAAATCCGTCTGCTCAACCCCTTTGACAGCGATCAAATCAAAATCGGAAACAAAGCAGTCACCGTCAAAAACGGGGTAATTGAACTGGAAATGAAAACCGGGGAAGAAGTGATGCTGGAAAGCTAACATCAGAAGTACGAAAGCAGAAAAAGCAGTCGATAAGGCTGCTTTTTTTGTTTAGGAGTTTTTATTCGAGGATATAAAACTGGACTGATTTCGTTAGCTATTTTCGATAGAAATTTTCTTGGTGCCAGACTTCAATGATCAAAGCTCACCACCCTGGATATTCTCCAAGTTCCTTGATCATTTTTCCAAATCATCAAAAATTTGAAAGTACCGACTTCCAATTTTCCATTTTCAGTATGCTCAAATTGGTGGCTTCCAATCTCGATCGCGCCAAATCCATCGATAGGATGAACTTCCAGACTTTCTTTGATCAGGGTTCTTTTTAGCGTGTACTCTCGATCGAAAATGGATTGGAAATTTGCAAAAACCTGGTCGAACAGGATCAATCCTCCATTGTCTTGGTACCATTCTAAATCTTTGGTGAAATAGGTTTTCATCAACTCCAGATTTTCCGAATTATAAGCCTCAAAAAGAGCACTATCCAGATCAGCGACTCTGTCAAACAAGGTCTGTTTTGAAAGAGGGACACTTGGTTCGGATTGTTTTTGCGCATTAACCACTGTGCTAATGCAGATAGCCCAAAAAAGTAGGATCAGTTTTTTCATGGCTGAATATACAAAGTTGGAATCACCCTTGCTGACAACGCAAAAAAAAACACCTACAAGATTTAATCTGTAGGTGTTTGATTTGCAGAGCTCCCCCTCTTGGGCTCGAACCAAGGACCCCATGATTAACAGTCATGTGCTCTAACCAGCTGAGCTAAGGAGGAGTTTGTTTCGTTATCCCTTTCGGAAAACGTGTTGCAAATGTAGAAGCATGATCCATTTTTTCCAAATCGCTATCATAAAAAAATGGTTTTTTGACTCCAAAATCCTATTTCTGATTCTTTATCAGGGACTTATTTTTCCTATTCTATACTTCAAGGCAAAAGTATTTGGGTAAAACTTCCTTTTACTATCCAATTGAACATAAACAGCATTGCTACATCAATGAGTATCCAATCCATTTCAATTACTTGAACCATTTTAAAATTCAATTCAA
>CALRRX020000307.1:0-4846 GCA_943370675.1 Reyranella massiliensis 521
ATTTTCACAGCCATCCCACTTTCTGCCATTGGGGGAATCTTCGCTTTATGGCTCAGGGATATGCCATTCAGTATTTCTGCAGGCGTTGGTTTCATTGCTTTATTTGGGGTAGCAGTGCTGAATGGCATTGTCCTCATTGGTGAATTCAATCACCTGAAAAAAGAAGGTGTATCTGATATTTTCGAACGGATTTACAAAGGCACGAGTGTACGTCTGCGACCGGTAATCATGACGGCTGCCGTGGCTTCCATGGGCTTTCTGCCGATGGCTCTGTCCCAGTCCGGTGGTGCAGAAGTCCAGCGTCCACTGGCCACTGTAGTGATTGGCGGTTTGATCACGGCTACCTTTCTGACATTGGTTGTGCTGCCTATCCTGTACTATTATTTTGAAAGAGGGATAAAGATGAAACCAGGGGCAATTGTTCCACTTTTGGCTATCGGCTTGCTTTGTGTTCAGATGCCTAAAGCCAAGGCGCAGGATTCTCTGGTCAGCTATCAGTCATTGGATGAAGCCATTCAAGTTGCGATCCAAAACAATCCAACCCTGAAAGCAGCAGACTTGCAAACCCAGCAGGAAAGGGAGCTGAAAGGGACCAGCTGGAATATGGCTAAAACCAATTTTAGCCTCACTCACGGACAGTACAACAGCATTTACAACAATGACAATCAGTTCAACATCTCCCAATCCATGGAATTTCCCACGGTTTATGCCAATCAAAAGAAATTGGCCAAAGCACGGATTGAAGCGAGTGAATGGATGCATTCGGCTACCCAAAACGAACTGGTTCAGCAAGTAAAGGTTTCCTGGTATTTGTTGTGGCTGGAAAAAAGCAAACAACAATTACTGCAGGAGCAAGATGAAATTTACGAGAGATTTGTCCAAGTGGCCAGTCTCCGCTATCAAACCGGGGAAACCAATTTGCTTGAAAAAGCAACTGCGGAGTCCCAAGTAGCAGAACTCAAGGCCATGCTTCAGCAAAACCAGTCGGATATCGAAATCCACAGGACACAGCTGCAAACCTTGCTTAATCTGGATAGTATTGGGGATATCGCCATGGGCTATCTGGAAGCAAGGGAGAGCAATGTACTTCTCGATACGCAAGGAATTGCCAACAATCCTACACTTGCCTGGTTTCGCCAACAAATGGAAGTAGCCGAAAAAGAGAAATCGGTGGAGAAGGCAAAGTTCTTACCCGACCTTTCGGCAGGGTATTTCAACCAGTCCCTCAATGGACCTAATCAGGATTTGGATGGTAACCCCGTCACTTTTACCTCCAGCGACCGGTTCACCGGATTTCAAGTGGGAATGGCCATCCCCATTTTTGGGGCGAAGTCCCAAGCATCGGCCATCAAAGCGGCCGAATTGAAAAAGCAGGAAAGCGAAGCACGGCTGCAAGCGGTGACAAACCAACTGCAAGGCAGGCTAAACTCACTCATTCAGCAGTACCAAAAATTTCAGACCAGCCTTGAGTATTATGAGCAAAACGCACTGCCTCAGGCAGAGCTAATTCTTAAACAGGCTCAAAAAGGATTTGAAAGCGGGGAAATCGGCTACGTGGAATACATTCAGGGACTTAACCGGGCATTGGCTGTCCGGTTTAATTACCTGGACATTCTCAACCAGTACAATCAGACTGTTATCCAGATCGAGTTCATTTCAGGCGTTCAATAAAAAGACATTCAACAATGAAAAATATATTCAAATACATCAGCAAAACTTCAATGGCTCTTCTCCTGGGGTTGACCATTTCCTCCTGCGGACCACAAGATGAGGAAGTCATTGAGGTGAATCATACAGAAAGTGAGAATACAGTGGAACTTACCAAAGCGCAGTTTGAGCAGGCAGGCATCAAATTCGGAAGCCTTGAGAAGCGGGTTATTGGTTCGGAACTCCGGGTCAACGGGGTGATTGACGTGCCCCCGCAAAGCAATATTTCCATCCATATGCCCTATGGAGGCTTTGTGAAATACACTGAAATGCTGCCTGGCACAAAGGTTAAAAAAGGTCAGTTATTGGTGGTAATTGAAAATCCGGAGTTCATCCAGTTTCAACAAGAATACCTGGAGAGTCTGGCCAAACAGGAATTTCTGAAAGCCGAATTTGACCGTCAGAAGGAGCTGTTTGATGAAAAAGTAGCTTCTGGTAAAACATTTCAGCAAGCCAAAAGTGACTTTCTGGCTAATGAAGCCCGGATTAAAACTATGGAAGAACGATTGAAGCTCATTGGCTTCAATCCGGCAAAAATCCGCGAAGGAAATATCTCGGCTTCTGTAAATATTTTCGCTCCGGTTAACGGTGCCGTTCGGGAGATTTATACCAATGTGGGCAAATACATCAACCCGCAAGATGTGATCATGGACATTACCAATGCCGAAGACCTGCATGTGGAACTTACCGTGTATGAAAACGACATCCCCAGAGTGCAGGAAGGACAACGGATCCGCTTTGCATTGGCGAATTCTCCTGAAGAATGGCGGGAAGCAGAAGTATTTCTGATAGGTAGCGGAGTGCGGGAAGACCGGTCGGTGACTGTACATGGCCACTTAGAAAAGATGCACGAAGATTTGAAGCCGGGAATGTATATAGCTGCAAGGATCGAAACCGACAGCAACGAAGTGTTGGCTATCCAAGAGGAAGGAATCGTTCGGTTTGGTGGAAAACAATATGTCTTTGCCTATACAGGAGAAAAAACAGAAAACGGTGCAACCGTTCATGATTTTGAAATGATGGAAGTCATCAAAGGATATACCGAAGATGGCTATACCCAGATTTCTTTGGCCGATTCAGAAAAGGACCTAAGTGCCCTTCAAGTGGTCACCAAAGGTGCTTTCACCTTGTTGGCTAAAGCCAAAAATACCGAAGAAGAAGGAGAAGGACACGCACATTAAAATGAATCATCCTTATGATCAAAGAACTCGAAGATAAACTCAAGCAGAAAGACATCCGACCAACAGCCATGAGGCTGTTGGTGTTGGAAGCACTGGCAGGTCAAGAGACGGCCATCAGCCTTTCCGACTTGGAAAAGGCCTTTGAAAAGTCAGACCGGGTGACACTATTCCGCACCCTGAAAACCTTTCAGGAAAATGGACTGGTGCACAGTATCGATGACGGTACCGGAGCGCCTAAATACGCCCTATGCGAAGAGGGATGCGAGTGTAATATCGAAAGGGACCTGCATGTGCATTTTCATTGTCGGGTGTGTAGCGAAACCTTCTGTTTGCCCAAGTATAAAATTCCGGAAATTGAACTGCCAAGCATGTTCAAAGGGGAAGAAGCCAACTTGGTAGTAAAGGGGATTTGCGGGAAATGTGCAGGATGAATATTGCAAGTACTATGCATTGGGTTTACTAGTAATTTTAAGTCAAACATCCAATGAAATGAAACCATGCATCATGGAAAACCTCACAACTTAGGATGATTAGGAGCATATGAAATTTAATACCACCATGCCGAAAGGCTTAAAGCCACATTATCAAAAAGAACTGGATGCATATCGGGATAAACTGGGGAAGTGGTTTTTACGGGAAGCTTGGCAGCATCTGGAAAGGGCCCACATCCTTGGTCAGCCCTATCCTTACCAGCACTCTGAAGTGCATTGGCTCATGCTTCGGTTTGGTTTTAAAATCAAAGACTGGAAGGAAATACGGGGTCAGATTCTCAGGCTCTTTGTAGGTGGAGTAAAATCCTTTGTAGGGAAAATACCTGTAGGTAATACTGGAGGCGCCAATGTTCCGCCTCTCTTGCCTATGGAAATACCAGCAGATCTGAAGGCAATAATAAATCAGTTCAAAAAATAAAATAGTCCTAAAGAATGACCGCTCTACTCACCGGTACCATTATGCTCAGTCTCCTTCATGGACTGATTCCCAGCCATTGGCTGCCGGTGCTGGCCCTGAAAGAAAAGTTTGGATGGGAGGGAATCAAGACGGTTCGCATTGCAGCGATGGCAGCTTTGGCTCACTCGCTGAGCACCTTTTTGTTAGGAGTGTTTTTGGGTTTGTTCAGCTTGTCACTTTCTGAAAACCTACACACTTACACCCGTTGGGTCATTCCTGGATTGCTTATAGCCATCGGCTTTTATTTTGTCATTCAACACCACCGTCACCACCACTTTCACATTGCTGAAAAACAAAAGCTGGAAAAAGCAGGAGCAGCGCAGGTTGTGACTTTGCTGGTATTTACCATGTTTCTTTCGCCCTGCCTGGAAATTGAAGCCTACTTCCTTATGGCAGGAACTCATGGCTTTCCAATGATCCTAGCTGTGGGACTACTCTACACCATTGTTTCTGTGTTCGGGATTACTTTTTGGGTTTACCTGGCCCAAAAAGGGCTGCACCGATTCAACTGGCACAAATTGGAACATAATGCAGGACTGATTTCCGGTGGCATACTTATTCTCACTGGCATCATTTCCTTTTTCACAGATTAAAACAGATTAGACGATGACAAATACAAATCACTTAGACGATAAAGCCTGCTGCAGCACTGACCAGCATCCAGGCAAACCAAAAAAGGAAGAGGAAAAAACCTCTCCAACTTTTCTGCAAACTTGGGGAAGTGGTATGGTGAGCTTTGTCATGCTACTTGCTGGAATTGCCGCTGACCAGTTGGGACAGCCTGCAATTTTCCAGGGATGGATTCGCATTGGCTGGTATGTGCTGGCCTATTTGCCCGTGGGATGGCCGGTGTTGGTCAAAGGCTGGAAGTCCATCTTAAAAAGTGATGTGTTCACTGAATTTTTCCTCATGGGCATAGCCACATTGGGGGCTTTTGCCATAGGGGAATATCCAGAGGCGGTTGCGGTGATGCTTTTCTATGCCATCGGTGAGTTGTTTCAGGATGCGGC
>CALRRX020000308.1:0-4825 GCA_943370675.1 Reyranella massiliensis 521
ACTGTCGCTGTGATGCTCGCTTGGTCTCCTTCGCAGATCGTAACATCTACCGGATTGGTTGGTGCTGCTGGTGCTGCGTTGATAGTCAGAGTAACCGGAGTTCTGGTCAAGCTCTCGCAGCCTGTTGTATTGTTCTTGGATGCTGCATAGTAGGTCACTGTGCCTACTGTGCTCAAGGTTGGGCTCGTAGTAGTCACATCACCGTCTGCTGTTGTATACCATACCACGCTGAAGCCTGATGGTACTGTCACTGTTGCAGTGATGCTCGCCTGGTCACCTTCGCAGATCGTAACATCTACCGGATTGGTTGGTGCTGCTGGTGTGGCGTTGATGGTGACGATTACAGGTTTTATAACTTGACAAGTAGAGTTTGGATCTACTGCCTTAATATAGTAGGTACCAGAAGTTGTGACAGCACTTGGATTAGATAATGATTGGCTTGCAAGATTATCTGTCCAATAGGTAAAAGTAAGTCCTGCTGATGATCCTGAAGTAACAGATGCTTGAGTTAAATCAACTGAACCAGGAGAGCAAACTGCTAATGGATTAGTAACTACCAATACAATAGGGTCATTCACCTTTACTTGCTCAGAATAAGTCTTTACTACACCTGACTTAGTAGAGGTCAAGGTAACAGTGTATGTTCCGGCAGATGCATAGGTATGAGTCGGATTAATTTGTGTTGAAGAGTTACCGTCTCCGAAATTCCAAGAATAGGTTGCATTAATTGCAGGGTCTCCACCCGTTGTTAAGTTTGTAAATGAAACATTTCGATTTTCACAAAAAGTTTGAAAATCAAAATTTGCTACAAGTGGCGTATTCACCACAAAACCTGATCCATTAAAGAAGCATTGAGAATTACCAAGTGAAGCTGAGCATGTCTTGTCTGTAGCACGAGCGTTTCCGGTCGTCCAAATCATATAAAAATTCTTAACCTCTACCTTATCGCCATAGTTCCAAGTGAAATTATCTATTCTTAGAACCTGACCATTTGTAATATTTACAGTCTGCCCTGATGCATTTTGAGAAATAATACACAAGCTTCTTGTCGTTGACAACTGGTTATTTATCACCAGATCATACTGAATATAAGGATTATAACCGTTTCCACTTACCGCAAAAGTTGCGAAAATAGTACCCACTACTGGTGTGCCAATCGCCAAATTCAGATTGTTTGGATCAAAAACATTTCCGTTCTGATCTCTAAACTCGAGGCCTGTAACTCTTAGATTATTCTGAGGACAGGCTGGCGGTGAATTTGGATTGATTACCAAAGGTGTGGTACCTACGATTGTTCCGGGAATGGTAGTTTGACCGTAGAGGTCAAAAGAACCCATTCCTCCAATAAGAAAAATCAACATGAGCACCAGCCATTGCAAATGCCGCGATGTTGACCACCCTCTGCTCCCTTTTACGCCTTCGATTTTCGAAGGCTGGGGAAACTTCTCAAATTTGGATAAGTAGTCCATATAACAGTTATTTAAAATTTTAGAGTTCAAGTGGTTCCGAAACTTTTTGACTCCGAAAAATCCCAGACTTTGAAGTGGTAAGTGCTGGTTTTTAATCTTTTATCTAGAGCTCGAGAGCCATTTTCACCTAAGGCTAGAACAAATTATTACGCTCCTTCATTAGGCCTCAACGGCTCGTTATCACTTTATTGCAGTAAAAATACATTTTATTGTTTTTCATATCCAAATAAAAATCAGAAAAAATTTACATGTAATGCATTTTTTTTTATTCGAAACGCATTATGTAATGATTAACATTCATTTTTTATGCTTTTAGATAGCGTTTTAATACGTTTTATGAAAAAATTAGCTCAGGCATATCATTTCAAAATTCTTCACTTTATGGAAGTTGCGTTTTCTTAGTCAAGCACTTTCAAAAAAAGGCAAAGATGTTTTTTACATTTAGTGCATTACCTCTTTAAACTAAATGCGATCCTTATGGAGAAAGAATCAAAACAAGTAGCCGAAATATTTGAACACCAATATGATACGAGTAATTTCTTAAGAAAATCAAGCTTTGAGGACCGGATCGTCAAATTGAAAAAGCTAAGACAATGGATCAAAGATCATCAGGCAGAAATAAGGGCAGCTTTATGGCAAGATTTCGCAAAACCAGCTCCCGAAGTGGATTTGAATGAAATTTTCCCAGTAACCTCAGAAATAAACCATGCCATCAAACATCTGAAATCATGGATGGCACCAAAGAAGGTATCTACACCGCTACCCATGATCGGTACTTCAGCTTGGATCCAATTTGAACCCAAAGGAAGATCACTGATTATTTCACCTTGGAACTTCCCTTTTAACCTTACCATCGGCCCATTGGTATCTGCGATAGCTGCTGGGTGTACTTCAATCATAAAGCCCTCAGAATTTTCTCCAAATACTTCTGAATTGATTGCAAGAATGATCAAGGATCTTTTTGAAGAGAATGAGGTTGCCGTCTGTCTAGGTGAGAAAGAGGTTTCTATCGAATTATTAAATCTTCCTTTCGATCACATTTTTTTTACAGGAAGTCCTGCAGTGGGAAAAATCGTGATGAAAGCCGCCGCACAACATTTGAGTTCGGTCACTTTGGAACTAGGAGGAAAATCCCCGGTCATCATAGACAGTTCGGCAGATCTAAAAGATGCTGCTCAAAAAATCATTTGGGGGAAATTTGTGAATTGTGGGCAAACGTGCATAGCTCCAGACTATATCTTGGTGCAGGAGGAAATCAAGGAGGAATTTATCCTGCAGGCAAAAGTCCAAATTCAACAATTTTATGATCCTCATTTTAAAGGGATCGAAAAAAGCCCAGATTATGCCAGGATTATCAACCTAAACCACTTTGATAGATTAAACAACATGTTGGAAGATGCCTTGAAAAAGGGAGGGAAAATTGCGTTTGGAGGAAAAACCGATAGAATATCCAAGTATTTTGAGCCTTCCCTACTCACAGATATCAACTCTAAGATGTCGGTATTTCAAGAAGAAATTTTTGGACCCCTATTGCCGATCCTTTCCTATAAAAACATACAAGAAGCTGTTGACTTGATAAACTCTCTCCCCAAACCGCTAGCTCTTTACTATTTTGGCAACAACTCTTCTCACTCAAAAAAGGTGCTGGAGGAGACTAGTTCGGGCAATATGGTGATTAATGATTGTGTTCTTCATTTTCTACACAACGAGTTGCCGTTTGGTGGCGTAAACAACAGCGGTATCGGAAAAGCTCATGGTTACCATGGCTTCCTTGCTTTCAGTAATGAGAAAGGGGTGTTAAAGCAACGGGTTGGCCTAAATAATGTCTCACTGCTACGACCTCCTTATGGGGCCAAAACAAAACAAATCATCGCTTCTCTTATCAAATGGTTCTGATTATGAAAAAAAAGATGCTTTTTACCCGCTCATTTCTTCTCCTTTTTATCTCCTCAATCCTTCTTTTCTCGTGCTCTATTGATCAGGAAAAAGATTCCGATCTACTTCCTGCTTTAGAAATTTCAAATGCGTCCTACGGTTCTGATACCCGGCAGAAGATGGACATTTACCTCCCAGCAGGCAGGTCTGTAGAAGAAACTCCCGTGATGATTTATATTCATGGAGGCGCTTGGATAGATGGTGACAAGAGCGAATTTCTACAGGTTAAACCCCTTGTCGAGCAGATATTTACCGGATATGCAATGATCAGCCTCAATTACCGATTGTTTGATTTTGTGAGTAAGCAAAACAGATTTCCAGCACAAGAAGAAGATATCAAAGCTGCCCTGCAATATATCAGAAGTAAACTGACAGAGTGGAATGTATCAGATAAGGTCATTTTGAGTGGTGCGAGCGCGGGGGCACATTTGGCTTTACTTCACGGATTGAAAAACAGAGAAGTGGATATCAAGGGATTGATTGCATTTTTCCCCCCCACAGATCTGACAAGTCTTTATGGATTCAATAATTTGACCACTTTGGGCTTGACTGAAATCATGGGAGGAACTCCTCAGACCTCGCCTACTGTTTATCTAAACTCGAGTCCAATCAATTTCGGAAGTTCGGATGATCCTCCAACGATATTTTTTCATGGCGAAACTGATCAGGTGGTACCTATTTCACAAAGTGAAAAACTCGAAACCACACTAAAAAACGCTCAAATCAGGCATCAATTCATTCGAGTACCCAATCAAGGGCATGGTTTTACTGCCGAAACCAATGCCTCACTTTTGAAACAGGCTAAAACTTTCTTTGGAGAACTTTAAAAAAGAAAATCCTGCTCACTTGAGCAGGATCACCAGTTTTCTTTAGACTTTTTGAAGTCCCGTAGAATGAGCCATTTTCTTGATGGCATTTACTATTTTTTCGGAAGGCTGCAATTTTACCTGCTCCAAAAACTCTACCGTGCTCAGCATTTCCACATATTCTTGCATCAGAGCTTCATCGCTGTGCAAGGCTTGCATCAAGAGTTCTTGTTCTACCTCCGGCATTTCCTGATAGATATATCTGACCAGGTCATTTGGGGTAAAAGATTTTATCATAGGCAACTGTTAATTGTTTCATCTTCTTTCTGAGGTGAATCAGCGCATAACGCATTCTACCCAAGGCAGTATTGATACTAACTCCTGTCTGATCAGCGATTTCCTGGAAACTCATATCCAAGTAATGCCTCATGATCAAGACTTCTCTCTGAGCTTCGGGAAGTTCATCAATCAGCTTTTTGACCATTTCCAGTGTTTCCTCCTTTACACGAATATCCTCTATGGAATCTTCGGCAAACTTCATGGAATTCAGCAAGTTTGAACCATCCTCCAAAATGATCGTTGGGTACCTTTTTGCTTTTCTAAAGTGGTCAATTG
>CALRRX020000309.1:0-4825 GCA_943370675.1 Reyranella massiliensis 521
AAGTATGGTGCCTACCTCGAAGCAGGATGGCTAAATGCGCATTTGCAGGATTATGAGATTAGAAAAATGTTGGGTGCAGGATGACCGATGTCCGATGCGCCTGACATCCGACATCGGTCTTCCGACATATTCCTCTACCTTTGTGATTCATTATGAGAACAAAACCATTTTCTGTTGTCTATGAAGACAACCACCTCCTCGTCGTCAACAAGGCGGCAGGGGTCTTGGTACAAGGGGACAAAACCGGTGACAAGACACTGACGGACTACTGCAAAGACTACATCAGCAACAAATACGAGAAACCCGGAGCGGTTTTTCTTCACCCCATTCATCGACTTGACCGACCAGTGAGCGGTTTGGTGGCTTTCGCCAGAACCTCCAAAGGCTTGGAGCGGATGATGGAGCTTTTCCGCAAAAGAGACATTCATAAAGTCTACTGGGCGGTTGTGAAGCGTCGTCCAAAGGAAGAACAGGGAAAACTTACTCATTGGCTGACTAAGGATGAAGCAAAAAACTTCGTCACCGCACACGATCAGGAAGTACCGGGATCTCAAAAGTCAGAATTGAATTATAAAGTACTCGGAAAGCTCAACGATCACTGGCTACTGGAAGTAAGACCGATTTCCGGTCGCCCACATCAGATTCGGGTGCAACTGGCTTCCATGGGCTGCCCGATCCGTGGCGATGTAAAGTATGGATTTCCAAAAGCCAATCCAGACGGCAGCATCAATCTTCATGCTTTTCATTTGGTGTTTGTCCACCCGATCAAGAAAGAAAAAATCTTCCTAAGAGCGGCCCTTCCTGAGATCGATTTCTGGGAGCAGTTCTTAGAATTCGAAGAAATCAAAGCCAAAGATCAGCATTTGGACAATACCTTTTCAGGTTGAAATAATACCATTGAAATACCTTAGAATTAGAGTACTAAGGTGCTGAAATAAAAGACAAATACTTAATCGTCCCGAGAATCGGGACTTATTTCTAGGGTATTTCGCATCGCATATTTCCTTTAAATATGAAAAACCTCCTCCTTCTGTTTAGCCTGCTTCTACTGCTTGGAGCCTGCACTTCCGAAAACTCCCCCAAGACCATCTACATCGTTCGTCATGCCGAAAAGCAATTGGTAGGCAATGATCCGGAATTAGCTTACGTGGGAAATGTAAGGGCATTGAAACTGGCTCAGATTCTAGAAAAGGAGGAGATCAAGCATGTTTTCTCTACAGATTATATCCGAACCAGAAGCACCGCAAAACCAACAGCTGACAAGGCTGGAGTCGAGATTGAAATCTACGATCCTAAAAATCACGACGCCTTGGTTGATGAGCTTCGCAAAAGGGAAGGAAACATCCTAGTCGTAGGCCATAGTAATACTGTCGGCCAAGTAGCCAACTATTTTGTGGGCGATGGAGAAAAATTCGCCGACCTGACAGATTTGGAATACGACTTCATTTATGTGGTAACCTTGGAGAAGAACAGCTCTAAAGTCGAGCGAAAAGTGTACAAAGACTTTTAAACAATAACCACTTCAATCCCTTTTTCTTCCAGCTTTTCTTTAAAAATCTCGGGAATCCCGGAGTCGGTGATGATCACATCTACGTCTTCGAGTTCCCCGATTTTGCCAAATCCCTTTCTGCCAAATTTCCTGCTATCCACCAATACAATGGTTTTTTGAACAGATCGGATCATCTGAGCATTCAGGTGTGCCTCCATCATATTCGAGGTAGTCAAGCCATGATCCAAACTGATTCCGTCTACGCTGAGAAACAGCTTGCTACAGGCAAAATTCTTCAGCATCTCTTCCGCAAAGTGCCCCACGGCCGAACTACTGCTTTTTCTCACCACGCCTCCAAGCTGTACCAATTCAATCTCCGTGGTATCGATAAGCGCCATCGCCACATTCATCGCTGAAGTCAATACGGTCAATGGAAAATTTCTGGGAATTGCTTGCGCAAAAGCACCCACGGTGGTACCCGAACCGATGATTATCGCATCTTTTGGTTCTAAAAATTCCAATGCTTTCTGGGCGATTTTACTCTTCTCCTCCACCTGCTCCAGTTTCTTTACCTGAACCGAACGATCAGAAACATAGGGAGAAACCGAGGTGGCACTTCCGTGAGAGCGATAGAGCAAACCTTTGTCTTCCAGGATTTTTAGATCTTTTCGGATCGTCACCACGGTGACTTGGAGCGATTTGGCAAGGTCTGACACACTGACAAATCCGCTTTTCGCCAGTTCATCCAAGATGTGTTTATGTCGCTCTGCGATGGTCATTTATTTGGAAAATAAGTTTAGGTCTAATAAACCCTACGATGAATTTGAGTGCAATTAATCTTTTTTCGCCGATTTGGCCTTTTCATAGGCCTCCAAATCAAACAAAAATATTCCTCTGCCATCTCCTGCACCTTTTTGGTAGCCGAATTGGTGGGCGATGATTTTGCCTGTTTTATTTACCACGGGATTATCGGATTTGATTCTGTTGAAATACCTCGTGGAAAAATCCGCCAGGCGCTCCACCTCTCCACTTTCGTTCAATTTGAGTTTGTAGATATCAAGCTTGTACTTGTTTCTTTCATTCATGGGTTGATGACGATCACTTTCAATCACCATAAAATCACCGCTTGGAAAAATACCTTCTGCTTCATTGTAGCTTTTGGGTAGGTCAGTGTACTTTTTGGTCTCTTTGGTGGTGAGATTGAACCCAAAGACCTGAGAGTTGAAATATTGGTCTCTTTCGTCTCCCCAATAATGGGTGTAAATCAATTCCTCGTTGAGTGGTGGACGAAAGTCCTGGGTTTCTAATCTGACGTAAGCAGAGGAATCCTGATAGGAAATCACGGTTTGGACATCCTTCAGTTTGGGGATTCCATTTTCATAGTAAATCTCCCCAGCCTTGATTTCCCGCTGACCTTTCAGCGTCCAAGCGATTTTCAGGCTGTTTTTGGAAACAGCCGGACCTTCGTCACAATAGGCATCTAAGGCAAAGGGAGTATTCGGGTTTTCTTTAGTGAGCACATACAGCCCCAATCCTGCATGACGATCTTTTTCAGGATTATTTGCATCAAAAATCGGTGAACCCATCGCGAGCAGAAGGTCTCCATTGGCCAAACAAAGCACTCGGTGAATTCCGCCATGATAAAAACCGGAGGTTACCTGTGAGACTTCTTTGGTCGCAATGTTGATTTTGAACACATCGCCTACAAGCTTATTGAGGAAATAGATATTCTCTGATTTTTCATCCCATTCAGGCCTAACCCCCCAAGTAGTCAAGATCGAGAAATGTGGAGGCAGTTCCTTTGCCAAGCTCTCGATGGTTTGGGCTTGGGCAGAAAGTGTAAGCTGAAAACAGAAAAGGAGAAATAAGGAAATTGATTTTTTCATATTGAATAGAGCATAAGTAGGCTTTACCATAGGTACTATTTTGATGGCTAGGCCATAGGTTTGAGATAGGTTTTTAGAAGGGAACAAGATAAATAAAGAAACAAAAGAGAAAGCATAAATGTATTTTTTTATTTCTTTTTGTTTCTTATAATTTCCTTTTATGTTACTTTTAGCCCAGTAGGGAAAGAAAATGAACAGAGAAGAAAATTTAAACAAGCTAAGAGATAAGGCTAAAATCTGGGATATCGCCGTGATTGGCGGAGGCTCATCAGGTTTGGGCGTAGCCTTAGACGCCGTTTCAAGGGGGCTTTCGGTAGTATTGTTGGAGAAAGCAGACTTTGCCAAGGGCACCTCCAGCCGAAGTACAAAATTGGTGCATGGAGGAGTTCGCTACCTCGCCCAAGGCGATATTGCTTTGGTGCTAGAAGCTCTCAAAGAAAGAGGAATGCTTCTCAAAAATGCCCCACATCTTACCCAAAACCAACCCTTCATTATCCCAATCTACACCTGGTGGGATAGGATTCAATACAGTGCAGGACTGAAAATCTACGACTGGATGGCAGGCAAGCTCCGTCTCGGAAAGTCCAGGTTTATCTCCAAATCCGAAACCATCAAGCGCCTCCCTGCTGTCTTGCAAAAAGATCTAAAAGGCGGAGTCGTTTACCACGACGGCCAGTTTGACGATGCCCGACTGGCACTCAATATCGCCCAAACAGCAGATGAACTTGGCGCCTGCATGCTTAATTACATGAAGGTTTCCGGTTTGGTAAAAAATGAATCAGGCAAAATTTCAGGTCTGAAAGTCATCGACGAACAATCCAAGGAAAAACTGACCATCCAAGCCAAGATGGTCGTCAACGCTACAGGAGTATTTGCAGATAAAATCCTTCAGATGGACAATCCCGACGCCCCGAAAACCATTCAACCCAGCCAAGGTATTCACTTGGTATTGGATTTAGATTTTTTGGGAGGAAAAGACGCCCTGATGATTCCAAAAACCCGGGATGGGCGCGTTCTATTTGCTGTACCATGGCATGACAAACTCGTGGTCGGAACTACAGACACACTCAGGGAAAAAGCCAAACTGGAGCCCGAAGCTTTACAAAAGGAAATTGACTTTGTACTCGAAACTGCTAGTGGATACTTGACCAAAAAACCTACAAGGGAAGACGTGAAAGCTGTTTTTGCAGGGCTCCGTCCTCTTGCCCGACCGAAAGAAGGAAGCACCAAAACCAAAGAAATATCGCGCTCACATAAGGTGATCGTATCCGAAAGTGGTTTGGTAACGTTGACTGGAGGCAAGTGGACTACCTTCCGAAAAATGGGCGAGGACACCGTGAATTATTTCACCAAAATCACCGGCCAAAGCCTAGCAGCCAGCAAATCTCTTGGCCAAAAAATTCATGGTTTTACGACCATAATCCCTACGGGACATTTTGCAATCTATGGT
>CALRRX020000310.1:0-4823 GCA_943370675.1 Reyranella massiliensis 521
GGTTTTACCGGGGGCTATTGAGAGGTTCGACGGCTTCACCGTCTTTTATCCATTCAAATAAACGATCAAAAATCATTGGTGGCATCCCTGGACATCGGCCATCATGACCCCTACCCCTGACAAGGGGTCTAACCTCTGAATAGCCGCGGGTTGTTGGGTGAGCGAAGCCGAACCCCAACCCGTGGTAAATGTGATCGAATTATAAAGGTTTTCCCGACCCCTTCGGGGTCGAACCATTTCCGTAGTAGGCCTCTTACCAAGTGGAGGGGGATACTTCGGAAGTACCCCTATTCACATCTTTTCCAAACTAGTTCACCTCCTAGGCAAACCTTTTCAGTAAATCGGTGAACTCGTTCTTCGATCTGGTGAAAAAGTTCGGTAGATCGAGAAGCTAGTTCACCGTTTTGCTCGCTCTTTTCGCCGTTTTGCTAAAGTGGTTTATCGTTTTAGTAAAAAGTTTTACCTCTTTGATAAACCAATTTCCTTCTTTGACGAAAGTTTTTCCTTCCGAGATGAAATGATTCGAATCGGAGTCCAAGCAAGTATCTATGGAAGATTGTCAGTTGGATCTTTTTCTCACATTCTTCAAAAAATGATCGAATCAGAGAGCCTTTTATCCGAGTTATTCATAAAAAAACCGAACTTGTTCACGTCCGGTTAGTACTTACAATAGAATGGATCTATAGGTTTTCTTTTTCACCCGAATAAATCCGAACTCAGATAGCGATCACCACGGTCGCAGGTGATACAGACGATCAAGCCTTCTTCGAGTTCCTTGGATAGCTCAATGGCAGCATGAAGTGCTCCACCGCTGCTCATTCCAGCCAGAATTCCTTCCTCTTTGGCCATTCTTCGAGTCATTTCAGTCGCTTGCTGCTGACTTACATCAATGACTCTATCCACTCTTTCCCTTTCAAAAATCTCCGGTAAAAACTCCGGCGACCAGCGACGTATTCCAGGAATGCTCGAGCCATCGGTTGGTTGAGTCCCCACAATCTGAACTGCCGGATTCATTTCTTTCAAGTATCTAGACACTCCCATAATCGTACCCGTGGTCCCCATAGCTGAGACAAAATGAGTCACTTTTCCTTTGGTATCCCGCCAGATTTCAGGGCCGGTTGTTTTATAATGGGCCATGTAATTGTCAGGATTACCAAACTGATTGAGCATAAAGTAGCCTTCCTCATCTCGCATCTGCTCGGCAAGTACACGGGAATATTCGATGGTTTTAGCGGCAGGAGTGAGAATGACTTTAGCGCCATAAGCTTCCATAGACAGCACACGCTCCTTGGTTGAATTATCCGGCATGATCAGAGTCATCTCCAGCCCGAGCACTTTGGCCACCATGGCTAAGGCGATTCCGGTATTACCGCTTGTCGCTTCTACCAGTTTATCGCCTTTTTTGATAACTCCTCGGTCCAAAGCTGATCGCAGCATATTGTAGGCAGCACGGTCTTTCACACTTCCTCCTGGATTTTGACCTTCCATTTTGCAGAAGATTTTCACCTTTGGATTAGTCGGAATATGTTCTAATTCAACCAGCGGGGTATTTCCTATCAGTTCAAAGAGTCGCATCGATGTCATTTTTGAATACATATCGGTCTGTTACCAAGCCGTCTTCGTGATGAATTTGAGTCTGGTAATAGACTTTGGAATTTGCCGGTACAGACTTGGTCAACCATACATTTCCCCCGATCACCGAGTTTTTACCGATCACAGTCTTTCCACCGAGAATCGTAGCACCTGCATAGATGACCACATTGTCTTCAATGGTCGGGTGACGTTTGATATCTGCATCGGCCTTATCCACACTTAGTGCACCTAGAGTTACACCTTGATAGATTTTCACATTCTTTCCAATTACCGTGGTTTCGCCAATTACTACACCGGTACCATGGTCAATACAGAAGTACTGCCCAATGGTCGCACCTGGATGTATATCTACTCCGGTTCGGCTGTGGGCGATTTCCGTAATCATTCTTGGGATCAATTTTATTCCTAATTGATGGAGAAGGTTGGCAATTCTGTAAGCAGAAATGGCATAAAACCCAGGATAGCTTCTCAAAATTTCTGTCTTGGACTTGGCCGCGGGATCGCCTGCATACATGGCATCCACATCCTGATGTACCCAGTCAAAAACTAGCTCCAATCGATCAAAGAAATCCTTCGCCAAAACCGTCCCAATTCCTGCATGGAGGTGATGGTTTCTAGATAAAATAGAAGCCAATTGCTCGCGTAAAAGTGTTAGCCGAGCGGCCACTTCTTCATGGCTTTTGGCCTTTTGAACAGCATACTCAGGAAAAAGGAGACCAAGTAACTCCTCAAAAAACTGCTGAATCACTTTTGGGGAAGGGCAATCAGAGCACTCTTGATGAGTACGGAATATTTTTGTTACCAGAGAGTTCATGAAGGGAAAGAGGAACAATTACATCACAAAACCAACCCGTATTACATAAGGTTCATTGTAATAGGAATTGCGGTTGTCATGCATCAGATTATATAGAAAAGTAAAATTGGCACCACCTCTTGGTCCAAATGGGGCGAAATAACCCGCACCTAAGAAAAAGGCGTCCGTCCAGGTGCGCTGAAATCGATCGTTAAAGAAATTATAGGCATTCCAGTTGATTGATTCAAATTCGGAATAAGCAAAGATGTTCGGTAGGACATTGTACCTCACAAAACCCCTTCCTCCGTAAGCTGACCCCGATGAGCCTTGAAAAAGATTGTTATCGTAGTATTGATAAGTAGCACCGATGCCTGATGAAAACTTCGGAGTGATCATCACCCCGGCTAGAGGAGATACATCAATGAGCGTAACTGTTCCAAATTGAAGCCCAAGGTTGCCTCCAAAATACATCCGATCTTTGAAGGATGGATTTTCATCTGGATCAATGTCTCTTTGCCCAAAAGCAATGGATTGGGAAATAAACCACACAAAAGTCAAAGAGAGCCAAAACTTATTTCTCGACAACAACATAGAGATCTTCGGTTGGTTTTTTCATCAGGTATCGTTCACGGGCAAACTTCTCCAAAAGTTCAGAATTGCTCATCAATTCTTCTCGTTCAGCCTTGATCTGAAGCTTTTTTTCCTGATAGTATTCTTTTTGATCTTCTAGATCCCAGAGTTTCTTGGTGAGTCTGAAATGGATGATTAGACTGTTTGAATCAATAAATACCATCCAAAAAAGGAAGAGCAAGGTGGAAAGGATATAAAAGTTACTAGCGTATTTGAAGATTTTCTTCATGAGAATGGATCAAAGTCAATCTGAAGTTACAAAAATGATGCAAAAAAAAGACAGCCCCAAAAGTGAGGCTGTCTTAGAATGATCAATTTAAAAAGCAATTACTTCAATCTGCCTTTGAAAATTGCTGATTCACCCAACTGCTCTTCGATACGGAGCAATTGGTTGTACTTAGCCATACGGTCAGATCGAGAAGCAGAACCGGTTTTTATCTGTCCACAGTTCACTGCCACAGCCAAGTCAGCAATAGTAGAATCTTCTGTTTCACCTGATCTGTGTGACATTACTGCTGTAAATCCAGCTTTATGAGCCATACTGATCGCATTCAACGTCTCTGTAAGAGTTCCGATCTGGTTTACTTTTACCAAGATGGAGTTCGCGGACTTTTCTTCGATACCTCTTTTCAAGAATTTGACATTGGTTACGAAAAGGTCATCACCTACCAATTGAACTTTATCACCAATTTTAGCGGTCAACATAGCCCAACCAGCCCAATCTTCTTCAGCACAACCATCCTCGATAGAATCGATAGGATACTTTTCTGTCAATTCAGCCAAGTATGCTACTTGCTCTTCTCGTGATCTCACCTTACCGGTTGGTCCTTCAAACTTAGAGTAATCGTATTTTCCTTCTTTGTAAAACTCAGAAGAAGCACAATCCAAAGCGATGGTCACATCATCACCTGGCTTATAACCAGCTTTTGCGATGGCATCAAGGATACATGCCAAAGCTTCTTCAGTTCCTCCTGAGAAATTTGGAGCAAATCCACCTTCATCACCCACAGCCGTGCTTAGGTTTTTGTCATGAAGGATTTTTTTCAGGTTGTGGAAAATTTCAGCTCCCATACGGATCGCCTCAGAGAAGCTAGATGCTCCAACAGGACGAACCATAAATTCCTGGAAAGCAATAGGTGCATCAGAGTGAGAGCCACCATTGATGATATTCAACATAGGAACTGGCAATGTGTTAGCATTTACACCACCGATATAGCGATACAAAGGCTGTCCAGCCTCCATAGCAGCGGCTTTTGCCACAGCAAGAGAAACACCAAGGATAGCATTAGCTCCCAATTTGCTTTTCGTAGGAGTGCCATCCAGATCGATCATGATTTGGTCAATGGTATTTTGCTCAAAGACATCCATTCCTACCAATTCAGGAGCAATGATGTCATTTACATTTGCTACGGCTTTCAATACACCCTTACCGAGATATTTACTTTTGTCACCGTCTCTGAGTTCTACAGCTTCATTGACACCGGTAGAGGCACCGCTTGGTACAGCAGCACGACCAAATGCTCCGTTTTCAGTTACTACATCGACTTCTACAGTAGGGTTACCTCTTGAATCGAGGATTTGTCTTGCATGAATTGATTGAATCAACGTCATAGTTTTAAAAGGTTTATTAGAATTAATTTTGGTTTATAAGGGTAATAAAATCATCAAACAGATACCTAGAGTCATGAGGGCCTGGGGATGATTCGGGGTGATATTGCACAGAAAAAGCTGGCTTGTTTTTTAGTCTTATCCCTGCTACAGTATTGTCATTCAAGTGAACGTGGGTGATTTCAACTTGGGGATTACT
>CALRRX020000311.1:0-4820 GCA_943370675.1 Reyranella massiliensis 521
AATTGATCCGAATGAACCGTGGTCCGAACTTCAAACTGAACGGTAGCATCCAAAAGTACTTCCAGAGATTTTTGGAACGCGGAGAAAAGATCTGACCGAGTCACTTCCCAATACTTCTCCGGCAACGCCTTAAAGTCCAAAGCCACGTAATCCACCAAGTTTCCCTCCACCAACTGACGTAATACATCGGGTCGGGTGCCATTAGTATCGACTTTCAACTCAAACCCCATTCTTTTTATTTCTCGGGCAAAGGGAATGATCTGCGGATGAATCGTACACTCTCCCCCGCTGAATACTACACCGTCTAATAATCGACGTCGGCCCAGCAAAAATTCCTGCACATGCTCCCAACTCAGCTTGCCTTTGCCTAGGACTATCTCGGGATTATAGCAATAGCCACAGCGCATGTTGCAGCCGGCAAACCATAGGATACAGGCTGTGCGATCCGGATAATCCAGCAAAGTAAACGGGGAGATGCTGAAGACAGGTCTCCCCTTTTCCAGGCTACTCTGTGAAATGAGTCCGCTGTTTATGTTCACCTTTTTTTCCGATGTTAAAACTTTCGACAGGTCTGTGGTATCCCATTACGCGGGTGTAGACGAGACACTTGGTCCGCCTTTCAGCATAGTACTCGAGCAGGGTTTGGGTTTGGACTGGTTCAGTGATTGGTTGCATAGTTTTTTGGATTTTGGTTAAGTTCATTCAAAAGATCCACGTCACATTTAGGACAGTATTCATGCTCTCCATTGAGGTAGCCATGGACTGGACAAATGCTGAAAACAGGAGTCACGGTGATGTAAGGGAGTTTGAAATTGGAAAGGACTTTTTTGACCATTCGGCGGCAAGCTTCCGGAGAGGAGATTTTTTCCCGCATGTAGAGGTGCAGCACTGTACCTCCGGTGTATTTGCACTGCAGCTCATCCTGAAGCATCAGTGCCTCAAAAGGATCGTCGGTAAAATCTACCGGAATCTGGGAGCTGTTGGTATAATAGATATTTTCACCGGAACCGGCCTGAATCATCTCAGGGAAGCGCTTTTTGTCTTCTTTGGCAAAGCGATAGGTAGTACCTTCGGCAGGTGTTGCTTCGAGATTGTAGAGATTTCCGGTTTCTTCCTGAAATTCTTTCATGCGTCCCCTGATGTATTCTAGGAGTTCTGAGGCCATGTTTTGACCATAATTTCCGGTGATATCTTCTTTTCCTCCGGTGAAATTCAAGACCAGTTCATTAAGCCCATTGACTCCGATGGTGGAAAAGTGGTTTCGGAAATGCTTCAGGTAGCGCTTGGTGTAGGGATACAATCCCCGATCATACATCTCCTGAATGAAGACGCGCTTTTTCTCCAAAGTGGACTTGGCGATTTCCATCAAATGGTCCAATCGATCAAAAAGACCTTTTTTGTTTCCTGCAAACAAATAGCCCAACCTCGCCATATTGATCGTCACCACACCAATACTGCCCGTCATTTCTGCACTTCCGAAAAGTCCGTTCCCTCTTTTCAGAAGTTCACGAAGGTCAAGCTGAAGGCGGCAACACATGGATCGGACTGCATTGGGCTTATATGCATTGGGATTCTCTACTTTTTGGCCGTTTTCATCATAGGTGTACTGACTTCCAATAAAATTCTGAAAATAGGAAGAACCGATTTTCGCTGTGTTTTCAAACAGTAAATCCGTATTGGGACCATACCAGTCAAAATCCTCCGTGATATTGACCGTGGGGATGGGAAAAGTAAAAGGCTGAGAATTGGCATCACCCTCTGTCATGATGGTGTAGTAGGCCTTGTTGATCAACTCCATTTCGGGTTGAAAATGCTTATAAGTCAGCTCTTCCAGAGAATTTACACCTCTTCGTTTGGCCTTTTCCAACAGCAAATCCGAATCGATACCCATAAAAAGGTGAAGGTCGTTTTTTGTGGGCATCTGATCTTTGAGATCCTCCGGCACCACCCAGTCGAGGGTGACGTTGGTGAAAGGAGACTGCCCCCATCGGGCGGGAACGTTCAGATTATAGACAAAAGAGCGAATTGCCTTTTCGATCTCCTTGTAGTTGAGTTGGTCTTTGAAAACATAAGGAGCGAGGTAGGTATCGAAGGAACTAAACGCCTGAGCTCCGGCCCATTCACTCTGCAAAATGCCCAGAAAATTAGCCATTTGGCCCAAAGCCTCACGGAAATGGGAAGGAGGACGGCTTTCGACACGACCGCGAACCCCGTTAAAACCTTCGTTGAGCAAGCCTCTCAAGCTCCAGCCGGCACAATAGCCGGTGAGGCAATCGAGGTCGTGGATATGAATGTCTCCATTACGGTGAGCATAGCCCTCTTCCTTGCTGTAGACCTTATCCAGCCAGTAGTTAGCGATGATTTTACCCGCCACATTATTGACCAATCCCGCATTGGAATAAGAGGTATTTGCATTGGCATTGATTCTCCAGTCAGTCTGCTTCACATATTCCTCTATGGTCTGTGTGCTGTCGACAAAGGTGGTGTCTTCGTTGAGCCCCACCACATGCTCCCGTTGGAGTTTACGGGTGTGACGGTAGAGCATAAAAGAGCGCATGACCTGAAAGTAGCCTGCCTGAAACAGCTCCTTTTCGATCATGTCCTGAATCTCCTCCACAGCCCAGGTGGTTTTGATTTCGAGTTTTCGGATTATTCTAGAAAAAACTTCCGAATCGTATTCTATTAAAACACTTTTAAATCCTTTTTTAAGTGCGTCTTCAATTTTAAAAGGTGCAAAAGGCGCATATTCTCCGTTGCGTTTTATGACAAACTGATCCATAGTGAGAGGGGTTGGTGAGAAAGTTGATCAGGTAATTTTAGAGAAAAAAGCAGGCCACAAAGGCAGTTTGAGAGGTAATTATGGTCAGGATGAGCGCTGATATAAATCATACTTTTTTGTCTGAAATAAGAAATAGTTTCTCAATTTTTATCAATAACAATAGATATTTTTATCCCTTATTTTAACCTTAATGTGATTATGATTTCAATCACAAAAAAAATTGAATTCGAGGCCGCACACCGAATCAGCAACTATCCAGGATCTTGCAGAGAAATCCATGGGCACACCTATAAGCTGAGTGTCACTGTTTCAGGAGAAGTTAATAGTGAAACTGACATGGTCCTGGACTTCAAAATCCTAAAAGAAATAATCAAAAAGGCAGTTATTGAAAGATTTGATCATTCTCTTATTCTTAAAATAAATCCGGAAAATGAGAGGATTTTTTCCTCCTATCTTGGGAAAATTATCTGGATGGAATCTGAGCCAACTGCCGAACAAATGCTGCTTTGGATTGCTTCTGCCCTTTCTCCACTTCTTCCCAAAAAGGTGTCCCTAGCCAAATTGAAACTTCATGAAACTTCCGGAAGCTGGGCTTCTTGGAAAAATAATAAAGGATAATTTTGTCTTTTTTAAATTCCTATTTAAATTTGGTCATTCAAGAGCTTAAACAGCTCTTTTTCTAAATTCAGATATCGGATATTTTTATCCTTTTATATGGAAAAACTTGCCCACCTGCCCATTCGAGAGATTGTAGCCAAAGACTACAGGACAGCCTTGGTTTTTCGCAAATATGGCATTGACTTTTGCTGCAAGGGAGATCTCACTCCCTTAGAGGCTTGCAGCCGAAAGAAAATAAATCCTGAGAAGTTGCTCAATGAGCTAGCGGAAGCATTTTCTTCTCACAAGGAAGAGCAGTTTGATTTTGCATCCTGGCCACTGCCTCATTTGGCAGACTATGTGGAGACCAACTATCACGCGATGATCAGAAATCGGATTCCCATGATTCAAAATTTTCTGAAAAAGGTAATCAAAGTGCACGGCGAGCATGATCCCCAGCTCCGAAAGGTTGAGCAGCTGTTTGACAATGCAAGCCAAAATTTAACTGGGCATTTGCTACGGGAAGAATTGATCATTTTCCCCTATATCAAAAAAATATCAGGGGATGAGAATCACCGAAGTTTACTTCTGGGGCCAGCATTTGAGCCCATTCGGGAAGCTATTCATAAACTCATGGATGAACATGAGCAAGAAGGAAACTACCTGGACGAAATCAGAATGCTCACCCATAACTACACTCCTCCTGCCTATGCCTGCAACACCTACAAAGTAGCTTTTTCCCTGCTGGAAGAATTTGACAGGACTATGCAAAACCACATGCATTTAGAGGGAAATATTCTTTTTCCGGCAGCTTTATCTATCGAATCAGACCAAAATCTCAACTGAACAAATGAATTCTCGTCTCAATAATCCCGCCTTCCTCCTGCCCCTCGTATTGATAGGGCTGGTTGCCGGCATCTCGGGAGGGTGGATTCGCCTAGGGAGTCCAATAATTCCTTTGGCTGAGGCGGGTTTGAATCACGGTTTACTTATGGTCGGAGGATTTTTGGGTACCCTGATATCCATCGAACGGGCCATGGTCATGAGGAAAAAGGCCTGGCTGGTCATTCCTTTCTTTTCCGGACTTTCCACCCTATTCTTTCTATTTGACTTAAGCCAAGCAGGACTTATTGCTCTTTTTGCCGGATCGCTTGGACTTAGTTTGATCATGCACTTTCAGACCATAAGGCATCCGCAATTTCACAGCGCCCTGCTTTATCTGGGAGCAGTTTGCTGGTTTTTGGGAAATTTCTTCGCATGGCATTTTGGATTAATAGCTGCAGGAAGTACCTGGTGGATTGGTTTTTTACTTTTTACCATTGTCGGCGAGCGCTTGGAATTGAGTCAGTTTCTCCCCGTCCCTCTTTGGTCCAAAAAAGCCCTTGGCATGCTTTTATTCTTGTTTTTCCTTGGCTTGATCGTACCTTTTCACGGACTGGGAAAT
>CALRRX020000312.1:0-4812 GCA_943370675.1 Reyranella massiliensis 521
CTCTGCTAGTTCACTTGAATCTGTTTGGTACAGCTTATCTTCCGGGTATAGAAAAAATACTCAATCGCTTTCAATGATGGATTTTCTGATTAGACCATACCAGCCTTCAGATGCTTCTGCTGTCCGTGAGATCATCAACGATTCGATACTCCATACCTCTCACAATTATGACTATCATCCCAAATCCTTGGATGAGGTGGAAATGCTTTTTTCTGAAAAAATTAAGGACGGTTTACCTGTTTTAGTAGCCGAAGTGAAGGGCGAAATAGTTGGATATGCTACCTATGGTAAATTCAGAGCAAAACCCGGCTACAGTAAAACTGTGGAGCACTCCATTTATCTGAATGAGAAAGCCCAAGGCAAAGGCTTGGGCTCAAAGATGATGCGTCAGTTAATTGAAGTGGCGAAAGACCAGGGGTACCACATGATGATTGCAGGAATGGACTCCGAAAATGTGGGCAGCTATCACTTCCATGAAAGACTCGGCTTTCGGGAAACTGCCCGCATGCCTGAGGTGTCCTTCAAGTTTGGGAAGTGGCTCACCTTGGTATTTATGCAGTTGAGACTCGATTGAAGATTTTTTGAAATTAGATCAGGCTGATTCTCGCGCCTGTTCTCACCGCCTCATAGATTGCGTCCACAATCACCAGATCTTTCAAACCCTCTTCTCCATCCACAGGGATTAGTGGCTTTTTCCCATCCAAAATAATGGCTGCCATCTCGTCCATTTGGGTGGTCTGATGAGTAATATGCTCAGCTTCCACAGGTCCTTTATTGGTTCGGGCTTGGATAGGTCCGTATCCGGTGGAAGGCTGCATTTCGGCAAAGCCTTTTGTCCCATTTAGGAAAAACTTATCTAGATTATTCATGGAATAAGTCGAAAGGCAAGAAGCCACCGCGCCGGATGGAAATCCCATCTGAAAGGTGATCGTCTCATCTACCCCTTGTTTAAACTTCACCGGATCGGTTTTTACTTCTTGTGCTTCTACCCAGATTGGCTCTTCGCCGAGCATGTACCTTGCCCCATTGATTGAGTAAACCCCGATATCCATCATCGAACCCCCACCGGCAAGCTCCCGATTGAGTCGCCACTGCGTAGGATCGCCGATCATAAACCCGCTTAATCCTTGGAAAAAGAGTGTTTTTCCAAATTCCCCGGCTCGCTGTCTTTTGACGATTTCAACTGTTTTAGCCTCGAAATGCATCCGATAACCTACCATCAAATGGACCCCAGCAGCTTTGCAAGTAGCAATCATTTCCCGACCTTCTTCAGCATTCAGCGCCATCGGTTTTTCACAAATGACATGCTTTCCGGCTTTGGCCACGCCGATTGAATGCGGCTTATGCAAGGAATTGGGCGTGATCACATAGACTGCGTCGATATCCGGATTATCCTTGATCTGATGGTAATTTTCGTAGGTATAGCAATTCTTGGCAGGGATGCCATATTTCTGTTTCCAAGTTTCGATCTTGGAAGGAGTGCCACTGATGACTCCAACGAGCTTGGCGCGCTTGCAGTCCTTCATGGCTTCAGCGACCCGAGTGCCATAGCTCCCCAATCCCATGATGGCGACCCGAAGGACTTTCTCTTCTTTTTGAAAATTCATGGCCGAAAGCGGATCTGCAAAAGGCAATGTGATCGCAAGGGTGGAAAGTCCGGCTTTCTGAAGAAAATCACGTCGTGAACTCATGGATAGGTGGGGTTAAGGTTTTTTTGAAGTTAGAAAACTTAGAGCTGGGAACGGCTTTTGACTCAGACTTTTCTGCGAACGGCCTGAAAGGTATTTCGGGTGGATTGCTCCAATAGCAGTTGATAGCCTTCCATCAGGGCAGGAATTTCCTCCGGTTTTTGCTTCAAAATGGTCAATAACTCCAGCCCTTCATTGTATCGGATTTCAAATTCTCCCTTAAGCTTTTCAAGCAGCTGCTCCAGTTTGAAAAGTTGAGCATCGATCACAATCGAAACCGAAATCGCTGAAAGTTGCAACATATTTACCCGGAGCTTCAATGCTTGCAACTGCTCGTAGATTCGGTGAATGTGTTTTTCTTCGATAAATGTGAAATCCGTGACTTTGAAGCTGACCAAAATCTGCTCTTTCTTCAGGACAATAGTCGGCACTTCATGTGGAGCAGCATGCTCGTGGATTTTGGTACCTGAGGCATCCGGATTCAAAAACGACTTGACAAATAGCGGAATTCCGGCATTAGCCAAAGGCTTGATGGTCTTAGGGTGAATCACGGAAGCACCGAAATAGGTCATTTCCGCTGCCTCGCGATAGCCGAGTTCTTCGAATTTTTGGGTATTGGGAAAAAGCTTGGGATCGGCATTGAGCACTCCCGGCACATCTTTCCAAATGGTCACAGATCCCGCATCAAGACTAGTACCCAAGATTGCAGCTGTAAAATCGGACCCTTCTCTTCCAAGTGTCGTTGTCTTTCCTTTGGGATCTTTCCCGATAAATCCTTGTGTCAAAATCGGGAAATTTTCTAACAAGGGTTTCCAAGTGGATTGGCAGGCTTTTCGAGTTTTTTCCCAATTGATTTTGGCGAAGCGAAAATCTGAATCTGTATGAATGACTTCCCGTGCATCTTGCCATAGCACGATCAAATCAAGATAGCATAGGTATTCGGCAACGATTTTGGAGGAAACCAACTCTCCAAAGCAAACAACTTGGTCGTAAAATTCATCGTAATTCTCACGAGAAAGTGGTTTTCCCAGCTGATTCTCCAACTGTGCGAATAGGTTGTCTACTTGAGCAAAAACGGAGTGTCCCTCAGGAAACAGTTCCTCACAAATCTCCCTGTGAAAGGATTTTAAAATTGCACTATTCTCTGAAAAATCAAGCCCCTTCAACTTATTGGAGAGCATGCTTTCTAGCGCATTGGTGGTTTTTCCCATCGCAGAGACGACAATGACCAAATTTTTCCGCAAACGACTCTGGAGAATTCCAGCCAAGTTTTTCAATGCAGCAGCATCTTTGACCGAGGCCCCACCAAATTTATAAATCCAAGTTTTTGACATATAGAATATCGCTCAATTTCAATGATTTATTCATGGCAAACTTCTTTACTGGATCAAAACTCAATCTTTGCAGGCGAGCAGATCCCGTAGGTTGTTCCAAATCCCTTGAGTTTAAGAGCATGATTAAACCCAACTGATGTAAACCTACCTTTTCTCTTTCAGCTTCGATTTTAAAGAGCCAAAGGTGGTCATGGAAACGAAGATAGGTAATCGTAAGATGAATTTAAGGAGGCGATTTAACCAACGATTCGGCTAGGCGCAACACAGCAGAAGGTGAACGAATTTTCCAAAATCAATTCCTCACAGACCAAAAGTCAAACGAGAAGAAAGTCCTTGTATTTCCAGGGGAAAAACTGAATTCCTAAACTTGAAGACCACCTTGGATAAGAGTTGATCACCTCGTGAGACCACCATTCAAAACTTAATTCTGATTTTTCAAGAATAGGTTTAAATTCGAGCCACTTAATTCGAAAACTATGTCTTCAAACAAACATTTTCTTTCCATAGCGTTGGTAGCCGGAACGCTCTCCATTTGGACGGCTTGCGGCCCCAAAGAAGCTGATCAGGTCACCGAACAGCCATTTACCACCGAGACCGAAAAAATGGTCATTAAAGTAGATACCCTCTACAATGAGTTTGAAAATCCTTGGGGAATGACTTGGCTGAGCGACGGCAGAATGCTGGTGACTGAGCGAAAAGGCGAAATCCTGATTTTCAAAGACGATAAATTTACAGGAGAAAAAGTTCAAGGCCTTCCACCTGTTCACAATGTAAACCAAGCGGGTTTGCTCGACATTGCAGCTCACCCTAAGCATGCCGAAAATGGCTGGATTTACATTGCTTATGCCAAGCATTTTGAGGATAGCACCGCAGCGACCACCATCATGCGATTTAAGCTAGAAGGAAACAATGCTGTGAGCCAAGAAGAATTAATCGTGGCTGGACCATCTTGGGAAGGGGGACGTCATTTTGGAAGCAGAATCGTTTTTGACAATGAAGGCTACCTTTATTTCTCCAATGGAGACAAAGGAAATATCCCGATGAATGCGCAGGATTTGACCAATGCTCACGGAAAAGTGCACAGAATCAAGGACGACGGTACCATCCCAAGCGACAATCCTTTTGTGGATTCAGTAGGAGCAGTTGCTTCTATTTGGAGCTATGGTAACAGAAACCCTCAAGGTTTATTCTTTGACAAGGCGACCAATACCCTTTGGGAGGTAGAACACGGTCCAAAAGGCGGTGACGAGCTAAACATCATCGAAAAGGGAAAAAATTACGGTTGGCCAGTGATCTCTTATGGTATTAATTACAATGGAACCCAATTGACTGAGTTCACCGAGAAGCCAGGAATGGAACAACCTGTCCACTATTGGGTACCTTCCATTGCCACTTGCGGAGTTACAGTGGTGACTTCAGATAAGTATCCAGGATGGAAAGGAAACATCTTGGTAGCTGCTTTGGCGAAGCAACACATCGCGAGAGTGGTACTCAAGGACAATAAGCATATCGCAGAGGAAAAATTACTTCTTGGAATCGGCCGAGTACGTCAGGTAGCGGAAAGCCCTGATGGATACATCTACGCGATCACCGAAGCAACTGGACTTTTGGTGAAATTGCTTCCGGTTAAGTAATCAGATCGAAATGGTAAAAAAGGCCTTTTGGGAATCCCAAAAGGCCTTTTTTTATGGTGTATCTTTCAATTTCATTTTCAGGAAGGTTTGATTTTCAAGTGATTCAATAAACCACCTGATCAAACATGCCGTTATATCTTCATCAAAAAAACTGAT
>CALRRX020000313.1:0-4772 GCA_943370675.1 Reyranella massiliensis 521
CAACAACGTTTCCCTCATTGGTATTGAATATAAAGTGGCTTGGGATAAAGTTTGAAAATCTCTTGGGGAGTCATCAATCGATTGGGTGCCTCAAGGGTGTCATTGATGTAGAAAAGCTTGATTCCGGTGAATTGGACAGGCATCCCTCCTACAAAGCTTTTGTAACTATTCACTTTTTTGGCAGGAAAACCAAAACCATCCATGTTGATGACGACTTGCACTTGAGGGGTCGCTTTGATGTCTTGGTGATTGGTGATCATGTTTCGAGTAAAGCGATGAACCACCAAGATTTTCGGAGGCAGTCCATTTTCCTTAACCAACCTGGATAGGTATTCAATCGCAAAGTTGATTTCTGCCGCATCCATGGTTCCGATTTTGGTACCCGGAACACTCCCATCTTTCATGGACCATTCGGGATCGAGTCCTAGATGCACATCCTCTTCGAGAAGGTATTTTTCCAAAGTAGGTACCTCGCGGTCCACTGTGCTATGCCCTATCTGCACATCCAAAAAGGTAATTCCTTTGAGCGATCGCCCCAGCTCAATGGCTTTTTGGATTTGGGCTTCTGGCATTCGGATGCGATATGCTGATTCTTTCCCAGGATCTTTTTGGGCTGTGATCGCGATGTAATGCACGGCAGGAAGTGCTGGAGTAGCTGTATCGGCTTGTGTCCAAAATTCCAATTCTTTTTGGAACAAGGCCTTCAACTCCTCCTCCGGAATGCGGCCCAAAATCCCCATGTTTTTGGAGTAGAAATTTCCATACATCGCCACGATTCGGTGAAAAGGCAATAGGGCACCTTTCTCCGGAATCACAGAAAAAACCTGCCAAGGCTTAGGGATGCTATCATGTGCAAGGGCCTTCACCCGCTTTTCAAAATCTGCCGTGTCAAGGTGATCAGGTTCAAACACCTGCTCGGCGATTTGCTGCAAGACATTTTTCTCATTCGCCTCATCCAAGCCCTTTTCCACTTGCTCAACCCCGTTTTCTGCCATCTGACTGGTATCCAAGAAGATCCAAGCAAGAAAGCCAACCAAGGAAATGGAGAAGATAGAAGTGAGCCAGATTTTCGTTTTGTTCATGACTAAAAATAGAAACTTGCCTGAGAAAAGTAAGTGGTCTTCGACTCTCCTTTCAAAAATAACCAGGTAAAATTCGAGTCCATTCTCCCTGTCTGATCACCTTTTATCCTTGATTAGCCCAATAGATGGAGTAAATCCCGAAGAAGGACAGCAAAATAAACTCATCCTGTTATCTTGACTTTAAGACCCACCAAACCCAGCACAAATGACCCAGTTTAAATTTCCAATTCAAGGCTTAGCTTTGCTCTTGGCCTTGAGTTCCTGTTCACAATTTAGCCCTTCCAAGACTGCCGACTTGAAGGAGCTCACCGATTACTACCAACCCAATGGTCCGGATTTTAGCCAGTCTGGTATCGACTCCACTCAATTTGTCCTGACCAATTTTGCAGGTCCCGACTTGGTACCCAGTCCTTCTTGCTTATCTGTGGCTGCCACCGGAGAAGTTTTCGTGGGCGTAGACATGATCGGCTCGTTGGGAAAAACTCCCGGAAAAGGCAAAATCGTGCGTCTGATCGATCAGGACAAAGACGGCGTGATGGACAGCCAGACGGTTTTTGCTCAAGTGGACAATCCTAGAGGAATCATCGCCATGGGCGACAAGGTTTACGTGTTACATACGGTGTTTGGAACAGATAGCATCGCTTCCAACATGGACTTGGTCGTCTTCGAGGATCAAAATGCAGATGGCATCGCCGATGGACCTTCTCAACCCCTGATCAAAAATATCAGCAACCAAAACTCCCTTCGATCACGAGGAACTGACCACAGCACCAATGGTATCCGGATGGGAATCGACGGTTGGATTTACATCGCAGTCGGTGATTTTGGATTTTTTGAGGCAGAAGATCGAAGCGGTAAAAAAATGACTATGCTCGGTGGAGGCATCGTGAGAGTACGTCCCGATGGCACCGAGGTGGAAGTATACGCTCATGGCACCCGTAATATTTATGACGTAGCCATCGATCCATTCATGAATGTCTTCACTCGTGGAAATACCAATGATGGCGGTGGATGGAACGTGCGTTTTATCGCTTACAACCAAACCGGAGAATACGGCTATCCCAGCCTTTTCAAAAACTTTACCGAGGAGATCCTGCCTGCTTTAGTCGATGTGGGTGGTGGCTCAGGTACGGGTTCCTTTTTCTTGGATGATCCAAGATGGCCTTCGGCCTACAACCACACGCCTTTGATGGCAGATTGGGGAAAAAGTGAATTATTTGTCCATCGAGTCAAGCCGGATGGGCCTAGTTTTCAGCAGCAAGAGGAGCATTTCTTAAAGCTATCTCAGATCACAGACCTTGATCTAGATGCCTCCGGAATTATGTATCTGTCCGCTTGGGATGGGGCTGGATATCGTGGAAATCCAGAAAAAGGATATGTGATCCGGATGGTTCCTGCCAACTTAAATCCAGAAGCTGCTCCTGATTTTAAAGGTGCTTCGTCTTCCGAATTGGTGGAATTTCTTAAGGCACCGAATGCGGTGACTCGATTGGCGGCCCAGCAGGAACTACTTCAACGAGCGGAAAAAGAAGCCTCCGCTCCTATCCTCGCCCTTGCAAAGGACACCTCATTACCCTTGCAAAACCGTGTTGCTGCGGTGTACACCTATGCACAGTTGACTTGTGCAGAAGGTATTGCAGCCTTGGTGGAGCTGAGTAAAGAAGATAAAATGAGGGAATTTGCCCTGAGAGCTTTGGCTGATCGAAAAAGCTGCCTTCAGCAGATTCCTGTAGACGCATTTATCGCTGCCACACAAGATGCCAATCCGAGAGTTCAGGCTGCTGCCATTATCGGTTTGGGAAGAATCGGGAACCCAGATGCTGTAGAAAGTCTATTGGAAATCAAGGTTCCAAACTCTTTCCAAAGTCCAGCTTACCAAACTGAGGGACCACATGCCACTCCTAATTCGGAAATCATCTTACCTCACCTAGCGGTGAAAGCTTTGGTGGAGATTAACACTGTGGATGAGTTGATCGAGGCAATTGACTCCGATCAATCCAAGCTTGCCTTGTGGGCTTTGCGATACATCCATGACACCAAGGCGGTGGATGGCTTGATCGCTGCCTATCCTGAGGCAAGTCCGGAAACTCAAAAAGAAATCCTTTTTACCCTTTCACGAACCTACCAGCGAGAAGCTCCTTACGATGCCAGCTGGTGGTGGGGCACTCGTCCGGATACCCATGGGCCTTACTACAAGGGAGAAGAATGGGAAGGCTCTGAAAAAATTCGGGATTTCCTTCAAAAACAACAGGCAAGCGCAACTCCTGAGCTACAATCTTACCTGGCTGAGCTGAATGATCGAAACAGGTTAAGCATCTCCGAACTCGGTACTACCCTACTTGCGAATGCTGAAGAAGAGGAAAAAATAGATCTAGAATCCATCAAAAACAAAAAAGGACAAGTAGGCAATGCTTCCATCGAGGACGTGATCTTGGCAGTGGCGGAAACCAAAGGAGATGCCGTAAAAGGGAAAGCCTTGTTTGCCAGTCAGGGCTGCCTGGCCTGTCATACGATTGAAAAGGGCCAACCGATGAAGGGTCCATTTATGGGTCAAATCGGTTCGATCATGAGTCGGGATCAGATCGTAGAATCCATTCTGAAGCCCAACGCTTCCATTTCTCAGGGTTTTGCTACCGTACTTTTGGACACCAAAGACAGCAAGAGCTACACGGGATTTGTCACCGCAGAATCAGCTGACAAGATCACCATTCGCGATATCGGGGGAACTGCCACCACCCTAGACAAATCAGCGATCAAAAGCCGAAAGCAATTGGACACTTCCATGATGCCGGCAGGACTGGCCAATTCCTTGACTTTTGAAGATTTGGCCTCCTTGGTGAGCTATTTGCAGCAGCAGAAATAAGTTAATTATCAGGAAGGTGGATTTAAGTAAAAGATTCACCTTCCTCTTTTTTACCTTACAGAAAAGAAAAACCATGTTTCGCCAGGTTCTTGCTTCCCTATTTTTAATTATTTCAGCATGTACTCCTTCAAAAACAGAGAAGAATGAGGACTCAGATGGCTTTGAAAAGAAAGAAGGATTTTATGTCATCCAAGGTGAAAATGAGCCTTTGGACTCGGTTTTAGTTCAAAAGGGAAAAGTTCAAATTGCCTACAGCGACTGCTATCAATGTCACCGGGAAGACAGTAAGGCTAAGGGCCCCTCCTTTTCAGATATTGCTAGACGCTATCCTCTTCAGAAAGCTTATGTTGACTTGCTTTCCAGAAAAATCATATCAGGAGGCTCAGGCACTTGGGGATACCCAGTGATGAGTGCTCATCCCAAACTTTCGGAATCAGAAGCCAGGTCAATGGTTCATTACATCCTTTCACTGGATGTAAAGTAAAACATGAGCAGTCTTGAAAGTTTGTGCCGAAATTGTTTTTAATTCATAAATCCAATCTGTTTGATGTATGCCCTATTCCTTCATTTCATTCGTCCTTCTGCTTTTTCTATCTTCAGCTTTTCCATATTCCCAACCTGTCAAAGTGGAAGTAGTGACCAATTATGGGACGATGATTATCCAACTGTACGATGAAACTCCCCTTCACCGAGATAACTTTATCAAGCTCGTTCAAAATGGGACTTACGACAGTTTACAATTTCACCGGATCATCAAAAACTTCATGGTGCAGGCAGGTGACATTCGCAGTAAAAATGCCACCCTTGCCGACACATTAGGCGGTTCG
>CALRRX020000314.1:0-4770 GCA_943370675.1 Reyranella massiliensis 521
AAAAGCGACTCCAACTTCAGCAAAAATTAATCGATGACGAAAAAGCGTTTGTGGCAGAAGTGTCAAAAGTCATCACCTCCAAACAAGTCCTGATGCTTCATGATATAGCGAGGGATTTCAACCGCTACATCTACCAGCGACAGCGCGGACAAGGAAATTAAAAAAAGGCCCGAAATTGATCATTTCGGGCCTTTTCATTTATTTTTTGAGCAAGTCTCTGATTTCTTCCAGAAGCTTTTCACTTGGAGTGGGTGCTGGTGGTGCTGGAGGCGCAGATGGTGCCTCTTCTTTTTTCTTGTTAAACTTATTGATGCCCTTGATCGCCAAGAAAATCACAAAAGCAATGATGGTGAAGTCTACCACGTTTTGGATAAACATCCCGTAGTTCAGCGTCACACCAGCTACAGCTTCTCCAGCCTCATTAGTCGAAGCTTCTTTCAGAATAATGGCAAGATCTTTAAAGTCTACACCACCAATCAAGAGACCAAGAGGTGGCATGACTACATCATTTACAAAGGAGGAAACAATTTTCCCAAAAGCACCGCCGATAATCACACCGACTGCCAAGTCTACGACATTCCCTTTGACCGCAAACTCTTTAAATTCTTGAAGTAATCCCATAAAATGTAAGGTTGATTGATAAAATTGTTTGTTTGTTTTAGAAAGCTGACTTCCAATCTTTAAAATAAGCAGATCTCAGACTTTTGCCTAATTCTGAGCATTTTTTCAAAGAAATCAGGACAAATTACCTCAAAATCGAAGCTTAATTGGTAATAAATCCGAACTAAGCTGCCTCAAATTTGATTAACCTTGCAGCAAACTACGAGTACATGCAGACACCCATCGCCCCTAGAAAACCTCAACTTTTAGAAATTCACGGACATCAGCGCATCGATGACTATTATTGGATGAATGACCGAGAAAATCCCGAAGTCATCGACTACCTCAATCAGGAAAATGAGTACCTGAAAAAAGTCATGCAACCTACCGAGGCATTTCAAAAGAGTCTTTTTGAAGAAATGAAGGGCCGAATTAAAGAGGAAGATCAAAGTGTGCCCTATTTCAAATCTGGCTACCACTGGTATGTGAGGTATGAAAAAGGCGAGGAATACCCGATTTACTGCCGAAAAAAAGGAAGCCTTGAGGCAGTAGAAGAAGTCATATTGAATGTCAATGAACTGGCAAGAGGAAAGTCATTTTATCAAGTAGGCGGAACGGCCACAACACCTGACCAAAAAATCCTTGCTTTTGCTGCAGACGAAGTAGGAAGAAGGATCTACACCGTTTTCTTCAAAAATCTGGAAACAGGAGAAATCTATTCGGAAAGCATCCCCGAAATCACAGGAAACTTCGTTTGGGCTGCCGATAATCAAACGCTTTTTTATTCTAAACAAGACTCAGAAACTCTGCGGTCCCACCGAATCTATCGACACGCTCTAGGCACAGACTGTTCGGTAGATGACCTGATTTTCGAAGAAATGGATGAAGAATTTAGCTGCGTGGTACACAAAACCAAGTCCGAACGATTTATTTTAATTCATTCAGAAAGCACCATTTCTTCTGAAGTGAGATTTATTGAGGCTACCAGTCCGACCGCAGCTTTTCAAGTTCTTCAAGAGCGAATTCCACATTTGGAGTATGCTACAGATCACTATGGGGATCATTTCTACATCCGTACCAACGATCAAGCCCAAAACTTCAAGTTGGTTAAGGCTCCTGTGACATTGCCCGAGAAAGAGCATTGGGTAGATGTCATTCCTCACCGACCTTCTGTCTTGTTGGAGGATTTTGATTTGTTTTCGAGGTATTTGGTTACGCAAGAGCGATCCAATGGACTCACCCAGATACAGATTATGCCTTGGCAAGGTGATGGACATTCACTCCTATTTGACGACGAAACCTACACCGCTTGGATCAGTACCAATCCGGAATTTGATACTGACATCCTTAGATTTGGGTATAATTCACTGACCACTCCAAGTTCGGTGTACGACTACCACCTGATCAGGAAGGAGAAAACACTCCTCAAGCAGCAAGAAGTGGTAGGTGGATATTCCCCGACCGAATTTCATTCAGAGCGCATTTGGGCAAAAGCCCATGACGGCGTGCTAGTTCCTATTTCCTTAGTCTACAAAAAATCCTTGTTCAAAAAAGACGGTCAAAATCCCCTTTTGCTTTACTCTTACGGGTCATATGGCTACAGCATGGATGCGTATTTCTCCTCCAATCGACTTAGCCTCCTCGATCGTGGATTTGTCTTTGCAATAGCGCATATCCGTGGTGGAGAAGACTTGGGTAGACACTGGTATGAAGACGGTAAAATGCTCCGTAAGAAAAATACCTTTACCGATTTTATTGCCTGTGCAGAGCACCTCATCCAGCATCACTATACCGCTCCGGCACATCTCCATGCTATGGGCGGAAGTGCCGGTGGCCTGCTAATGGGTGCAGTGATCAATATGAAGCCTGAGCTTTTCCGTGGAGTCGTCGCCAATGTGCCCTTCGTCGATGTGGTTACGACCATGCTCGATGAAAGCATCCCATTGACAACCGGTGAATTTCAGGAATGGGGTAATCCAAAGCATCAGGAATACTACGAATACATGCTTTCCTACTCGCCATACGATAATGTAGAAGAAAAAGCCTATCCTAATCTCTTGGTGACTTCCGGACTTCACGATTCACAGGTGCAATATTGGGAACCAACCAAGTGGGTAGCTAAACTGAGGGAAAAGAAAACCGATTCAAACCTCCTGCTCCTGCATACCAATATGGAAGCAGGTCATGGAGGCGCATCCGGACGATTCAATGCCTTAAAGGAACTGGCACTAGAATATGCCTTTCTATTGATGCTTGAAGGAAAGATTAACTGATCAAATCTCTGATTCTCTTCCTCTCTCAAAAAATAAATTCAAGCGTGCAATCGGTTTCCTAACCTTCGCTCCATTCAATTCATTGACAATAAAATTCCGTCAAGAAGCAGAAAATCAAAATTTCCCTAACTTTGGCGCCAAACCTAGTTAACCCTATCGATGAAAATCGCCTTAATCGCCCATGATGGTAAAAAAGCCGACATGGTTCACTTTTTAAGCGGATTCCGCGATGCCTTACACCGTGTAGATATTGACCTGGTAGCCACAGGCACCACGGGTTCGCATATCGAAAAAGCAGGCTTTAAAGTTGAACGCCTGCTATCCGGACCACTGGGAGGAGATGCTCAAATCGCCGCTTTAGCTGCCGAAAAAAAACTTGCTGCGGTCATCTTCTTTCGTGACCCCTTGGACAAACACCCGCACGAACCGGACGTCCAGATGCTGATGAGAATCTGTGACGTTCATAATATCCCTTTGGCCACTAATCCTGCTTCGGCCGAACTCATGTTTAAAGCTTTGACACAAACCTATGGAACCTAAGAATATTAAAAAGATTGGTGTACTCACCTCTGGTGGTGACTCACCTGGAATGAATGCGGCTATCCGTGCTGCCGTTCGAGCCGGATTTTATTACGGCCTAGAAATGTACGGTATCTACCGAGGCTACGAGGGGATGATCCAAAATGACATCAAAAGACTGGATTCCAAAAACATCACCCATGTCCTCGAACGAGGTGGCACTTTCCTAAAATCGGCCCGAAGCGATGAATTCAGAACTCCTGAAGGAAGACAAAAAGCCTATAACAATCTGAAAAGCCATGGCATCGATGCTTTAGTGGTCATTGGTGGTGATGGATCATTGACAGGCGCGCACCTGTTTTATCAGGAGTACGGCATCCCAGCAATTGGACTTCCAGGCACAATTGACAATGACCTCTCTGGAACAGACTTGACTATCGGTTTTGATACTGCATGTAATACTGCTGTCGAAGCAATTGACAAAATCAGAGATACAGCCACCTCACATGATCGATTGTTTTTCGTGGAAGTAATGGGCAGAGATGCAGGTTTTATTGCCATCAATGCAGGGATCGGCAGTGCAGCTGCTGCGATTTTGATTCCGGAGAGAAAGACCCCAATCGAAACCTTGGTAGAAAAACTAAAATCCAGAACCAAAGCCAAAAAATCATCCAACATTGTGATCGTGGCAGAAGGAGGAAAAAGCGGTTCGGCACAAGAAATCGCCGATAAAGTGAAAGAATATCTTCCTTACTACGACATCAAAGTGACTATTTTGGGTCACCTTCAGCGTGGCGGTGCACCGACTTCCTTTGACCGCTTGTTAGCTTCGAAACTTGGTGTGGCAGCAGTAGAAGGATTAATGCAAGGTAAGTACGATGTGATGGCAGGTACGATCAATAATAAGATTGTCTACACCCCAATTGTCAAAGCCATTGTAGATGACAAGGAAGTCGATGACGAAGACCTACGAATTGCAAATATTCTTTCCACTTGATCTCACCCATCAAATAAAACGAAAAGAGGCCCGAAATTCGGGCCTCTTTTCGTTTGCTAGTTGCTGTACCCTAGAATTCAAACAACTACAAAATAATACATTCTAAATAATGATTTTGAAAGTTTTGCTTTTTTCTAATATCATAAAAAAGTCAAACCAATTCTTTTATTCAGACCTTTTTCAAATATTCGAATCAAAGTTGATAACTGGATATTTCCTTTTCCATTCTCAAGTTTTGAAATATAGCTTTTCTTTGTCCCTGCTTTCTCGGCTAATTGTTCTTGGGTTAGATTTGCTTCTCTTCTAGCCTCCTTCAGCATTTCGCTGATAATGAACATTTGAGCATTTTCTTCAAATTTATTTCTGGTTTCACTACCTAAC
>CALRRX020000315.1:0-4760 GCA_943370675.1 Reyranella massiliensis 521
TTGATTCCCTTAAGAAGCTGGACGAAATGCCTACGGTCAAACCTTGGCTTCGACGGATTACAGTCAACACGGCCATCGATTACTATCGCCGCAACCGAAAATTTCAAAATCACGAGGAGGCCGACGGAGAAACTCCTGTCTTCGACGCCGAATATGCCCCGGACCAACTCGCCTATGAGGAGATTTTGAAATTGCTTTACCAGCTGCCGGAAGACCATCAGCTGGTGTTTAACCTCTACGAAGTGGAGGGTTACAGTCACAAAGAGGTCGCCGAACGGTTGGAAATCACCGAGAGCTCCTCTAGAGTTTACCTGACGCGGGCTAAATCAAAGCTGCGTCAGTTGATACACATTCATTTCAAAGAATATGCAGGAAGATAACTGGAGTAAACGTCTAGCTGACTCGCTGCGAAAACAGCAGGAGGACAGCCCTCTTCCTTATGAACCGGGGGCCTGGGAGGCTTTCGAAAAAAGAAGAAAAAAAGGTGTCATCTCACCGATTTATTATTGGATAAGCGGGGTAGCAGCTTCGATTGCCTTGGTGTTTATGCTCGGGTATGGATTGCTTTCTCCTGAGGAAAAAGCGGATCAAGTAACTTCTTCCACTGAACTCACAGCAAAAAAACTAGCTGAAAACTCATCGATAACATCAGAAACCGAGGTTCAGTCGGAGAAAGAAGAAGGTCAGTCCTTTGGGTATTTGGCTGATGCTCCAAAGGCATCTTCCCCAGTCAAACCGAATACTGGGAGTATTTCAGTGGAAAAAAAGACTTCTAAGGAAAAGGTCTATATCGTCCACTCAAAACCTTCGAATCTTGCCCTGTCTTCCGAGCAAAAGGAGACAAAAGCAGCTGAACCATTGACACCTCCTTTGATAGCCATGGATGAAAAGGCGGTTTTTGAGCAGCAGTCCGCCAACCAAGTAGAAACCAAATCCGACGTGGTGACGATGACCGAAGAAGAGGCCAAATCCAAGCTGATGGCCCAACTGACTGAAGGTCTGGATGAGGAGTTGCAAAAGGAGACAACAGCGTCCTCTTTTATTTTGGGTTTCGGGCCGGGTTTTGGTAACAGCACCCAAAACAATGTGGCTACTTCAGGTTCCAACCTTGGACTAGGGGTAGCTTATGATATGAATCTGGGTAAAAAGCTGGCACTTGGATCTGGCCTAGGGCTCAACTACCTCAGCCAATCCAGCCAAAGTCAAAACTATGCCCAAGTGGCAGGATTCGCCTCCGCGGTCCAAGAGAGGCAGCAGGTGCAGCAGGTGCAGGTGGATATTCCGCTCTATGTACGCTACCCCGTGACCCGAGACAATTCCATCTCAGTTCAGGCTGGTTTTTCCAACCTGATCACGTTTAATCAGCAGGCAGAGCAGGTCGTGTCCTATACCCGGCAGGTATCGGTAGCAGATGCGATGAATACCTCTGCCAATGCCACTACGCTCAAAACAGAGCAACTTACCTTGGCTTCCGACTTGATTGTGCCCAGCCAGCGATTTTTTCCTTTGGCCACAGCCAACCTTGGAGTGAATATTCGCGTGTATGAGTCATCCAAAACGAGCTACCTGGTGATGCCCTTTTACAACTTCCCGATTCAGGACATCACCGGCACAGGTCAAAATCCCGGAGTAATGGGAGCCGCCTTCAAGGTGCGCTTTGGAAGCATTAAAAAATAAGTACCCTTTTGAAAACCAAGCCAACGAAGCCATCCCAGAGCAATCTGGGGTGGTTTTTTTTCTGCTTAAACTTTCCCCAAGTTCAAAAACTTTGGAAAAGTTGAAGTGCCTACGGTTCCTTGTCTTATGTTGATTCATTTCAATAGATTTTCTCGCAAAGACGCTAAAGGCGCAAAGGGGTGGTAGATTAAAACTTTTCCAAAGTTCTAAGACTTTGGAAAAGTTGAAGTGCATACGGTTCCTTGTCTTATGTTGATTCATTTTAATAGATTTTCTCGCAAAGACGCTAAAGGCGCAATGGGGTGGTAGATTAAAACTTTTTCAAAGTTCTAAGTCTTTGGAAAAGTTGAAGTTTGTAAAAACCTGTTTTTCTTTAAATTGAAATAGCTTTTATACTAATTTTTACTTTGCTACAATGGAATCTGGCCAGACCTATCACATTTTTAATCACGCAAATGGAAGTGAGAATATTTTTAGAGAGGAAGAGAATTATAGGTTTTTCTTAAGCAAGTACTCACAATACCTTGGCGAGGTTGTTGATACACATGCTTTTTGCCTTTTACCCAATCATTTTCATTTATTGGTTACTGTCAAATCTGAAAGTCACCTACTAGAAACTTTTCCAAAGTTTGGAACTTTGGAAAAGTTGGTTTCAAAGCAGTTTTCCAATTTTTTCAGTTCTTATACCCAAGCATTCAATAAAAAGTATCAGAGAATGGGTAGTCTTTTTATGAAAAACTTCAAAAGAAAACCGATTCTTAATCTAGAACAATGGCAGGAGACTTTTCTTTATATTCACCTAAACCCAGTAAAGCATGGCTTTATGAAACATCCACAAGATTGGAAATGGTCGAGCTGGCAGGTATATGAAAATTTTTCTAAGCCCTCTAGATTAGAAAGGGAGTATTTCAAAAATTTCTTTGATCATTGGGATCAAGTAAAGTATTTGGTTGATGAAAAGAAAGAATTGATTCTCACTAGGGAATTTGAATGAGATATAAAATTCAACTTTTTCAAAGTTTTGAACTTTGGAAAAGTTTAGGCAAAAAAACTCCCGAAGCCCACCCCAGGCTCCGGGAATTTGAGAGTTAAAAAAATCGAAAAAGATTTCGGTTAGTTGATGTAGTTGGTGATTAATTGGATGTCGAGGTTTCGGATTCCGTCTTTTTGGCCCTTCAGCCCTCTAAGCACCAGGGTGTAGACTCGATTGCCTTGGAGTTCTAGCGTTCCGGATTGCACCAAAACCTGTCCGCTCTCTGCCGATTTGATGGTAAGTGTACCCGTGCCTCGGTTGATTGAGACGAATGGAGAAGCCGATTTGAAAGATCGTCCTGAAACCAAAGGGGTAGCCACTCCTGAGATCTCCAGATTGACAGCCTCGGTGTTGGGAGAGAGGTGAACCAAGCGGATTTGGGCTTTTTCGGCAACGGGATTTTCCCATATATCCTTTACCAGAAAAGCGTCCAACTTGGCGGATTCATCTGCCAAAAAAACAGAATATACCGAGTCGGCCTTCAGTTGAAAATTCTTTTCCAACAAGGAAGTGGCAGAATTGGACGGTGAAAAACGAAACCTCCGGTCGCCCGTGTAAAAGGCCGTGTAGGCCAGAAACTCCGTGTATTCCAAAGGATTTTGATTCACACGGTTTTGATTGGCAAATACATCCATCTCGGGAGCGTCAGGTGACCCTTGGTAGATGGTCACATAAGCTGCCGGAGGAAGTGTCGGCGCGTCTAGTTCTGATAGGCAACTGGTAAACAGTAATCCACTGCAAAGGGCCATTGCGGCGAGAAGTCCTGATTTCAGCATCGGGTTTTTTGAAAAATTCATAATAGCTAGTGTTGGTTTTTTAAATACAAATCTATGACGACCCTTAATTAGAAAACGCTTCACTCTTTTCCCTAAAAAAAAGTAAAGGCTTGGAAACGAAGAAAAAGGAATGGTAGACAGTTGATGAAAATCGGGAAACGCTCAGCCCTTGTTCACGTTTTGTTTACTAATTCAAAAAGAAGTCGCAACTTCCCTATTAAACACATCAAAACATGGAATCCATAAGGTCAGCAATCAAAAGGCAGTTACTTTTTCTGGATGCGGAGATGAATCAGGTTGAAAGCCAGTTTGAAACGTTACTGGCCAGCCTCTCTTCTCAAAACAGGGATTCTGCGATCAATTTTCTGCAATACTTGGTACTTCGAAAGCACGATATCCAAGAGCTGCAGCATCAGTTGCATGTCTATGGCTTATCCTCTTTGGCGAGTTGTGAGAGTCATACCCATCGACAAATTCAGGTTACTTTGGAGCGCTTAGGGGTAAAGCCGCTGCATACTGCTCCTTGCACGATGGAAGTCGGTCTTCAAAAGATGGAAACTCGCAGCCATAAACTTTTTGGAATGCCAAGGGAATCATGGCCATCTTCGGTGATGGTGACCATGGATGCTTCTTTTCTTCAGGACAAAAATCAGATCGAATCTCTACTCATCCATGGCATGGGTGTCGCTCGGATCAACTGTGCGCACGATTCGGAGAGTGTGTGGCTGAAAATGATCGAAAAGATCAAGGAAGCAAGCAAAAAGACGGGCTTACCTTGTCAGATCCATTTGGACTTGGCCGGCCCTAAGATTCGCACGGTGCTGCTCAAAAAAGGTAAAGAAAACGGCAAAGCCGAAATCAAAAAAGGGGGAACGATCTGGCTGAGTGACCGTGGAAAGGGATTTTCTTCCAAAGACGTAGTGGTCAATCCCAATGAACCCGGAGTGGTCCAGGCCTTGAAAGTAGGGGAACGGGTATTTTTTGACGATGGGTTGATTTTGGCTAGAGTGGATAAGGTGGACGAGCGAGGAGTGGCCCTGAAGGTAGAGCGTATTTCCTCCAAAAAGCCACTTTTGAAAGCGGAGAAAGGGATCAACTTTCCGGATTCTGACTTGGCTGTGCCCTCTTTGACGCCGTTTGATTTGTCCTGTTTGCCATTCGCAAGTACCTATGCCGATACGATTGGATTTTCCTTTGTCCGAAGACCCGAGGATCTTGCTCACCTACGTGCCGAGCTGAGTAAATATGTCTCTATGATTCCTCCAATCATTCTT
>CALRRX020000316.1:0-4760 GCA_943370675.1 Reyranella massiliensis 521
CTCAATAAACCTATTGAACATGGCAAATTTTAACATTGACGCCGATAAAAACCTCACCTACGACGCCATCGTCATCGGGTCGGGAATCAGCGGAGGCTGGGCAGCAAAGGAACTTTGCGAAGCTGGGCTCAAAACCCTCGTCCTAGAGCGGGGTCGAATCGTGGAGCACGTGGTCGACTATCCCACGATGACTCTTGACCCTTGGGAGCACGAACTCCGAGGAGGACTCACTCCCGAGCAAAAAGCCAAGCATCCCAAAGGTGGCCGATCTGGATTTATAGGGGCGATGAACGAGCATTTTCACGCCAATGACCTCGAAAATCCCTACACGGAAATAAAGCCCTTTTTGTGGGTTCGTGCGCATCAGATGGGCGGACGTTCCCTGCTTTGGGGCAAACAAACCTACCGCTGGTCGGATTTGGATTTTGAGGCCAATGCCAAAGACGGGCATGGGGTCGACTGGCCGATCCGATACAAGGACCTCGAATCGTGGTACACCCATGTGGAGAAATTTGCCGGAATCAGCGGAGAAGCTTTGGGCCTACCACAGCTTCCCGATTCTCACTTCCTACCTCCGATGGAATTGAACTGTGTGGAAAAACACGTCAAAGAGCGGATTGAGAAAGATTTTAAGGGCCGAAATATGATCATAGGGCGAGTGGCTCACTTGACCGAACCCTTAAATGGCCGTGGAAAATGCCAATATCGAAATCGCTGCGATCGTGGCTGTCCGTATGGTGCCTATTTCAGTTCGAATGCGGTAACGCTACCGGCGGCGAATGCCACCGGGAATCTCACGATCCGACCTTTCTCCATCGTTCAGTCGGTGGTTTATGATGAGCAAAAAGGAAAAGCTTCGGGTGTCCGGATCATCGATGCCGAGACGAGCGAAGAGATCGTGTACAAAGCCAAAATCGTTTTTGTCAATGCCTCAACCCTGAGCACCACTCAGATTTTGCTTAACTCCACGTCCAACAGATTCCCGAATGGACTTGGAAATGACAGTGGGGAACTCGGCCACAACCTGATGGATCATACCTATCGGGTGGGTGCCATGGGAACCGTGGAAGGTTTTGAAGATCAATACTACAAAGGACGCCGACCCAATGGCATCTATATTCCACGCTATGTCAACCTGAAGGACGGACCGCAATCCGACAAATTTGTTCGTGGCTTTGGCTTCCAAGGTGGTGGTGGCAGAGCCGGATGGGGAGCAGGTAGCAATCAGGAAGCATTTGGTGCAGACTTCAAAGATGGTCTCATGAAGCCGGGGCCTTGGGAGTTTTTCATCACCGGTTTTTCCGAGTGCTTGCCCTATCACGAAAACCAAGTGTACCTCAACAAAGACGTCTTGGACAAATGGGGTCAGCCTACCCTTTCGATCGATGCCGAATGGAAAGCCAACGAACTCGCTCTCAATGACCAAGCCCGTCAGGATGCCAAAGAAATGCTCGAGCGAGCTGGATTGAAAAACATCATGGAGTTTGACAACAAGCACGAGATGGGCTTTGGGATCCATGAAATGGGAACTGCAAGAATGGGTCGTGATCCTAAAACCTCGGTTCTGAATGGAAACAATCAGGTTCACGGTTGTGAAAATGTCTTTGTCACCGACGGGGCATGCATGACTTCCTCCTCCTGTGTCAATCCTTCCTTAACCTACATGGCGCTCACAGCCCGAGCAGCCAATCACGCGGTATCCGAACTTAAAAAATTGAACCTCTAAGCCATGAATAGACGCGACGCACTCAAAAAATCAGCCTTGGCGCTAGGCGCTGCTGCTGGAGCTCCGACTTTACTCAGCTTGCTTCAGGCATGTGCCCAGCAAGATCGCCTTACATGGACGCCTCAGTTTTTGAATGAGGATCAGGCGAGATTTATTTCGGCTTTTGTGGATTTTTTGTTGCCTAAAACGGAGACTCCAGGCGGCTTGGATGTGAAGGCAGATGTTTTCATCGACCTGATGTATGCCAAAACTTACGATGAAGCTGCGCAAAAGCAAGTTGTAGCCGACATCGAGGCATTTAATACAGACTGTAAAGAGAAGTATGGGAAAGTTTTTGCCGAGCTGAGTCCGGAGGACAAAACCGCCTGTTTCCAAGCTCAAGAGGCCGCCTCTCCAAAGTTTGCTCCTAAAGTTTGGGGAACTGGAGTAGGACCTCAGGAGCCGGTAGGCTTTTACCGAGGCCTCAAATCCACCGTGCTTTGGGCGTATTTCAGTTCCGAGGAAATCGGAAAAAATGTCCTCAGCTATGATCCTATTCCGGGGGAATTCCGAGGTTGCATGCCGCTTTCTGAGGTGGGAAATACTTGGACTTTTTAAGGATTAACCAAGCAAAAGATCTTTTTCTCACAGATTACGCAGATAAGCACAGATAAAAAAAATTCATGGTCATCTGAGTAATCGGTGAGCTAATTCCGAGGTTGCATGCCGCTTTCTGAGGTGGGAAATACCTGGAGTTTTCAATGATTTCTTTTGCTGAGCAGAAATACTTGGCTGGATAATTGGAAGTAAAGGAAGTCGCTTCAAGTGATCTTTTATCTTTTAAAATTTAAGAACCAGTAGACCATGAAAACAAAAGCAGCTGCCATCCTTGGTTTGGCGTTTATGGGTATGACCGCTTTTTCCTGTGGGGAAAACAAGGAAATTAACTCTGATGAAAGCCTAGTTGAAATTAACGTAGATTTCGAGAAGGAGCGGGACAAACTGAAATCCGAACTGGAGAAATTGGAGTCGGAAGTCGATCAGAAAATCCAGGAGTTGGAAAAGCAGAAATCCGAAGCAAGCGAAGAAGCTGAGGATGAACTTAGAAAGATGGAAAAGGAGCTCAAAAAGGAGAAATCTAACTTGGAAAAGGCGATTAAGGATGTCGAAAAGGCAACCGAAAACACGTGGGATGATATCAAATCCGGCGTCAACAAAACCACCAAGGATATCGAAAAAGAGTGGCAAAAGCTCAAAAATAACCTTGAGAAAAACTTCGAAAAGAATAACTGAGGAACTTATAAATCATCAAAAGGCCAGTCGAATCGATTGGCCTTTTTCATAGGAATCAAAATCTATCCCAATAAAATATCGATCAATTTTTTCGAAACTCGAAAGCCATTTTTATTTAGGTCCTTTAAAACTTGCTCTAAATCTTCAACCAAACCTCTCTTTTTTGCTAAAAGAAGAAGACCTAGAGTTCCGATGATTTCTAAACCATTTTCGGTAGCAACTTTTCTTCCTTTTACTTCATCGATGATAAGAAGTGAATTTTCTAAGCTAAGAGCAAAAGCTATAGAACTCGCCTCTCCAGAATCCAAAATTTTCTGGAATTCAAAAAACTTCGCGGTGTTTTGGTTTTTCACTACAGCGATCCAATCCGGAATCTCTTGACCAAATTCAAGCCGTACCTCTTCGGTAATCAACACTCTTTCAAAAAGTAATTTTAAAACCTCGAGCTTTCCTATTCTCTCCAAAGCAATCAAACAGCTGGTGTCAGAGATGATCGCTTTATCCATGAATTACTTTTCTCAAGTCCTCTGGAGTTTCACCAAAAATTGATACTTCATGCTTCCCTAAAGATTCTATGAATTCTCGTTTATTGATTCCTACTAAAACTGCTGCTTGTCCAGAAGAAAGCAATCCACGCTCAAATAGGAGTGCGGCAACTTGCATTTTTATTTCCTTTTCGTCCGCAGCCTCGGGAACCTGAAGGGTAATAGTTTTCATTTTTGAGATAAAATTTTATTCTAATTTACTCTTTTCCAGTCGATTTGTTCTGTTTTTGAGTTCTTGTCTTTCTTAAACAATCACTAAAAAACTTGCAAGGAATTTCCCGAAGGAATGTGATGGACAGGTAACCCTGGCATGTATTGATTCAGCCAATTTTTTACAAACTCAGATCCTCCTTCCTCACTTGCCGAGTGACCGATTTCAATCATTGCCAGCTTCATTCCCAGTTCGTTTGCGGCTCGGACGTATTCGGGAGTTTCCCATTCATTGGACTCTCCACAAACTAGAACATCGGGGCGGTGTTCCATAATTTGGGTGATCTGCATTCGACCTCCCACAGCCCCAGGCAGCAGCAACACCTTGGCGCAAGTCTGATTCAGATCTCCGACATACCGCATCGCAGGCACATCCAACTTGGTTTTGATATGATTAATCAGGCTTCGGAGATTGGTTTTTGGGATGTTCAAAATTCGGCTTTCCGGTGTATAGTACTCGTTCCAGCCTAAATCTCCCACCACACCCACTCGTACGCCGTCATCGGTCATCCGATGGACATAATCGTGATTTCGCCACAGGGTGATGCCATTTTTCACCATCAAATCATACTTGGCTCGGAATACGGGATCATTCTGGAGGTAGTCGGTGTCATCCTGTCCCGAGAAAAACGTCGGCTCGTGTGGGATGATTAGGTTGGCATTTAGCTCGATGGCTTTGTGGATGATTTCCATCGTGGTAAACATCGTCGTTACCACGCCGGTCACTACAGTTTCTCTGGAACCCACTTTGATGGTGTCTACCGTCTGGGTAAAAGGGGCATTGGGCACCTGAGCGATAAACGTGTCCATGATTTCGCCGACAGTCCAAGTTTTTTTCGAAGAAAAGGTAAATGCATCAAGCGGATTAGAAAGCAATCCTGCTCCGACTAAGGCTCCTGAGGTATAGATAAAGTTTCTTCGGTTCATGATGGGTTTGATTTTGAGTCTGGACTAAAAGTAAAAAAAGCCGTGAGTAATCCCCACGGCTTCAAGTTATTTTCCTCCCA
>CALRRX020000317.1:0-4758 GCA_943370675.1 Reyranella massiliensis 521
AGTTTGAAGGGAATCTTTCTTGGGGCTACAATCCTTCTTTTTTCTTTGCTCCTGATAAATACTATGGAACCAAAAATGACCTGAAACGACTCATCGACGAAGCGCACGGCAAAGGAATGGTGGTGATTTTGGATATGGTACTCAATCATGCTTTTGGGCAAAATCCTATGGTGCGTCTATATAACGATGGAGATTATGGAGCGCCTACGGAAGATAATCCTTGGTTTAACCGCGTGGCCAAGCATCCTTTCAATGTGGGCTATGATTTCAACCATGAGAGCAAGTACACCCAGGCTTTCGTGGATTCAGTTAACAATTATTGGTTGACGGAGTACAAAGTCGATGGCTTCCGTTTTGACCTTTCCAAGGGATTTACCCAGGTCAATTCAGGGGATAATGTAGGGCAATGGTCTCAATACGATGCTTCAAGAATCAAAATCTGGAAGCATATCTATGACCGCATCAAAGCCAATCATCCCGATGCCTATGTGATCCTAGAACATTTGTCCGAAAATCTGGAAGAAACCGAATTGGCCAATTATGGGCTGATGTTTTGGGGTAATATGAATGGTGCTTTCCGCAACATGGCCAAAGGAAACAATGACAACCTTGATTGGGCTTATTATAAAAACAGGCAATGGACCAAAAATCACCTTATTGCTTATCAAGAATCTCACGATGAAGAGCGTGTGATGTGGGAAACCCGAAATTTCGGACAGACTTCCCCGATTGATTTGAGAGGATTAGAAAATGCAGTCAACCGAAATCAATTGCTTTCTGCCTTCTACTTTGCCATTCCAGGACCTAAAATGATCTGGCAGTTTGGAGAATTTGGCTACGACTTGGAGCTCAACAATGACCGCTTGGGCATTAAGCCTACCCGCTGGGAGTATTTGCAGGATGCGCAGCGGCTGAGGCTTTTTAAGCTGTATCAGCAGATGCTAAAATTGAAAAATGAGCATAAAGTATTCTCTGCACCTGCAAAAGCTACACTCAACCTGAGTGCTTCCATCAAATCCATTCAACTGGAGCATCCGGATTTGGATGTGGTGATTCACGGTAATTTTGGATTAAATACGGTGACCAATATCTCGGTTGATTTTCCAAAATCAGGAAAGTGGTACAATTACTTCACAGGAGAGGAAATTACCCTTACAGGCACCACGAGAACGGTCAGTTTCCGACCCAGTGAGTTTGTGGTTTACACCAGTAAGAAGCTTCCGACTCCCGAAAAGGGCATTTTGCAAGAGGATTTTGTGACCTCGATTCCTGAGCCGATTGACTTTTCGGGATTTAAAATTTATCCCAATCCAGCCTCACAAACGCTTACTGTAGAGCTACCCAAGGACATGACAGAAGCTACATTTAGGGTAGTGGATATGGCTGGAAGATTGGTTTTTGACGGACAGCACAGGACGCCCGATCAGATTTTAGGATTTGATCTAAGTGAAATTAAGGCAGGGATTTATATCTTTGAGGCGTTTGACAACAAGCGAGTGCTGCATCAGCGCTTTATTAAAAAATAACCAAACCTAACTCAAACTATGAAATTTAAACCTGGAGTAAAGTACGGGGAAGAACTCAGAGACCTTTATGCCTATGCAAAGGAGAATGAATTTGCTTTCCCGGCAGTGAACGTAATCGGTACTAATTCAGTGAATGCAGTACTTGAGACTGCTAAAAAGATGAATTCACCAGTGATCGTTCAGTTTTCCAACGGTGGTGCTCAGTTTTTCGCAGGAAAAAGCCTTGCGAATGACAAGCAGCAAGCTTCTATCGCAGGTGGTATTTCCGGAGCGCATCACGTACATCAAATGGCAGAGGCTTACGGTGTACCTGTGATCTTGCACACAGATCACGCGGCGTTGAAATTACTACCATGGATCGATGGATTGTTGGAGGCAGGGAAAGCATATCATGCAGCTTACAAGCGACCTTTGTTCAGCTCTCACATGCTTGATCTTTCAGAAGAGCCACTTCACGAGAATATTGAAATTTCTGCCAAATACTTCACCGAGTTTGCTAAGCTAGACATGGCAATCGAAATCGAACTTGGAGTAACAGGTGGTGAAGAAGATGGCGTGGATAATTCTGACGTGGATTCTTCTAAACTATACACCCAGCCTGAAGAAGTGGCTTATGCTTACGAGCATTTGAAAGAAATCAGCGACTTGTTTACCATCGCAGCTGCCTTCGGTAACGTGCATGGGGTGTACAAGCCTGGAAATGTAAGCTTGAAGCCGATCATTCTGAAAAACTCCCAAGATTACATCAACAAGAAGCATGGCACGACTGGCAAGCCTTTGAACTTTGTGTTCCACGGTGGATCAGGTTCTTCGGTAGAAGAAATCAGAGAAGCCAATAGCTACGGTTCGATCAAGATGAATATCGATACCGATATGCAGTGGGCAATGTGGGAAGGCATCTTGAACTATTACAAGAAAAACGAAGCCTATCTACAAGGCCAGTTGGGTAACCCAGAAGGTGCAGACAGCCCTAACAAAAAATATTACGATCCACGCGTGTGGTTGAGAAAAGGCGAAGAGCAGTTTGTAAAACGTCTCGAGCTAGCTTTCGACATGCTCAATGCAGTGGGTAGAAACTAAGTTGCTTACCCCTTACCCTTATGAAAAAGTCACTTGTAATGGGTGACTTTTTCTTTTACTTCTTTACCTATGAAAAAAAACCTGATCGCAAGCAGTTTGGCAGTACTAACAATTTTGGCTTCCTGCCAGCCCGAAACTACTCCTGAAGTCAAAAACTATTGGCCTCAAGCCGGAGTCACTTATGAAATCTTTGTCCAGTCATTTAATGACTCCAATGGAGATGGCATCGGGGATTTTAATGGGGTTACTCAAAAGCTAGACTACATCAAAGAGTTGGGAGCCAATGCGATTTGGTTTATGCCCATCATGCCCTCGCCGACCTACCACAAGTACGATGTGACGGACTACAAAGCTGTTCATCCAGATTATGGTACGATGGAGGATTTTAAAAAATTACTTGAGGAAGCTCATAAGCGTGACATCAAGATCGTGATCGACATGATCATCAATCACACCTCGACAGAGCACCCATGGTTTCAGGCTTCCAAATCCGGAAGAGACAATGAGTTTCGGGATTATTATGTTTGGGCTCAAAAGGATACGATTGCCGCATTTTTGGATAAAAAAGTAATCACCCTCGATTCGGACAATATCCGTCAATGGCATGACCCAGGACAGGGAGAGGATTATTATTACGGATTTTTCTGGGGAGGTATGCCTGACCTCAACTTTGACAATCCCAAGGTAAGAGAGGAAATCTACGACATCGGAAAGTTTTGGCTTCAGGAAGTAGGGGTAGATGGATTTAGATTGGATGCAGCCAAGCACATTTTTCCTGACGATCGCCCCTTGGACAACCATTCTTTTTGGAAGGAGTTTCGAGCAAAAATGGAAGCCATCAAGCCTGATGTGTACCTAGTAGGAGAGGTCTATGACAAAAAAGAGATCGTGGCACCCTATCTGCCCGGTTTGCCCGCTTTGTTCAACTTCGACTTTCACTACACCCTCATCGAGTCGCTGAATTCTGGAAATGGTCAACTTCTACTATCCAAGCAAAAAGAGGTCTTGGACTTTTACCAAGGCATTACGCCCAACTTCATCGATGCGATTTTCTCCTCCAATCATGATCAGCCTCGACTGCTCAATGACCTGAAAGAAGATCCAGCCAAATACAAGCAAGCCAGCGCGATTCTACTGACCATGCCAGGAGCACCTTACCTTTATTATGGAGAGGAAATCGGTATGCTTGGACTGAAGCCGGATGAACATATCCGTGAACCGTTCCTTTGGGATGTACAGGCAAATGATAAAGGAAGAACTTCTTGGATTGCCTCAAAATACAGCACAGATGCCACAGTAACTCCACTTGAAGCCCAGCGCAAGGATCCAAACAGCTATTTCAACCATTATAAAAACTTGATCGCCTTAAGGAATTCTTATCCTGCATTGGCCATAGGAGCCTTGAAAATCTCAGAGGAAAGCTATCCGGAACAAATCATGTCCTATTCCAGAAAATCAGCTGATCAAGAGTTGTACATTTTCCACAATGTGGGGAGCGAAGAGACTGAAGTTACACTGCCGGAAGGGTTCGAAACAGCACTTTTCACCTTGGGGAAGGGAGAAATCCAATCCGGGAAACTGATACTGGGAGCCAATTCCAGTGTGGTACTGAGTAAATAAAAAATGAAAGAGGCCCGAATTTCGGGCCTTTTAAGATTTTATTGGAAAATTTGTAAAGGATAAAAGGAATTAAAAGAAAAGTAAATTTTTGGAATGTGTTATCTCTTGAGATAACTTTGAAAATATGGAGAGAAGGATAATTTTTTATAAAAATTACTTTATTGAGTTTTATCAAAATCAAGATGAAAAGGTTAAGACTAAGATTCAATATGTTTTTGAATTGATAAAGCAAGTCGATAAAGTTCCCGAGAAGTTTCTCAAGCATCTAGAGGGGACTGATGGATTATATGAAATTAGGGTAGCGTATCAATCTAATATTTATAGAATATTCTGCTGTTTTGATGCAGGAAGGTTGGTAGTACTATTTAACGGATTTCAAAAGAAGACTCAGAAGACTCCAAAAAATGAAATAGAGAAAGCTGAAATATTAAAGAAAGAGTATTTTCAAACTAAGAAATAATATCATGAAAGATTATAGCAAAATCAAAACGTTTGATGAACTTATTGAACTGGAGCACGGTGAGTTAGGTAG
>CALRRX020000318.1:0-4751 GCA_943370675.1 Reyranella massiliensis 521
AAGGAGATCTCAAAGGAAAGTCTGAATGGGCCACCCAACAATTGAAGTACGCAGCCAAAGCTTCCGCCAACTTGGGATTGAATGCGCATGCAACCTTCTCCGGTGCTTTGATGTGGCACACCGTGTATCCTTGGCCACAGCGTCCTGCGGGATTGGTAGAGACAGGATTTACCGAGTTGGGCAAAAGATGGAAGCCAATTTTGGATGCATTTGATGAAGTTGGAGTAGACGTTTGTTACGAATTGCATCCAGGTGAAGACCTTCATGATGGCATCACTTTCGAGATGTTTTTGGACAAAGTGGGTGGTCACAAGAGAGCAAACATTCTTTACGATCCAAGCCACTTTGTGCTCCAGTGCCTTGATTACCTTCAGTTCATTGATTTCTATCACGAGAGGATCAAGATGTTCCATGTGAAGGACGCTGAATTTAATCCTACCGGAAAGCAAGGTGTCTATGGAGGATTCCAAGGATGGGTAGAAAGAGCAGGACGGTTCAGATCTTTAGGAGATGGACAGGTTGATTTTGCAGGAATATTCAGCAAACTTTCGCAGTACAATTACAGTGGCTGGGCAGTGTTGGAGTGGGAATGTGCTATTAAGCATCCTGAACAAGGTGCGGCAGAAGGAGCTCCGTTCATTGCTTCTCACATTATCCGAGTAACAGAAAAAGCGTTTGACGACTTTGCAGGCACAGGTGCAGACGAAGCGTTCAACAGAAAAGTATTAGGCATTTAAGTACCCAAAACAAATAAACAATGAAAATTACAAAACCATTAAACCTAGCCCTTTTGGCAGTGGCTGGATTGACATTTGCCTGTGGAGGCGGAGAAAAAGCAGCTGAAACAACCACTACTGAAGCGGCTGCTCCTGCTGCTCCAGCTCAGGAAATCAGCCTTGAAGACAAGTACAAGGATGATCCGATTTACATCAAAGGACTAGAAAAAGTAAAAGGATCTGATTGTACTTCTTGCCACATGGTGGAAAGAAAAATTGTAGGTCCTTCTTATGCAGACGTAGCCGCCAAGTATGAAAGCACCGAAGAAAACATCACCATGCTTGCTCAAAAAGTGATCGCAGGCGGTGTGGGTGTATGGGGCGAAGTACCAATGCCAGCTCATCCAGGATTGAGCGAAGAAGATGCAAAAGACATGGTTCGCTACGTATTGTTATTGAAAAAATAATCAATGAAAAAAAAACATTTAGCACTTTGGGCAGCTGCGGGACTCCTTGCAGCTTGCTCTGGGCCAAAAACAGAGGAAACTGCTAATGCCGACTCGGTTGCTGTTGTAGCTCCTGCTGAGGAATGGATCCCCCTATTTGATGGACAGACCTTCAACGGCTGGTCTAAATATGGAGGAGGAGAAGTAGGAAAAGCTTGGAAAATCGAAAACGGAGAATTGTACCTCGATGCCGCCAACAAGGCAGGTTGGCAGACCGGAGATGGTGGAGACATTGTCACGAATGAAGAGTTTGAGAACTTCCACTTCAAATACGAGTGGAAAATCGCTCCAAATGGAAACAGCGGTGTCATTTTCCTAGTCCATGAATCACCGGAATACCAGTATCCATGGCAGACAGGCCCTGAGATGCAAGTCTTGGACAATGCTGGACATCCAGATGCCAAAATCATCAGCCACCGCGCTGGGGATTTGTATGATTTGATTGTGAGCAGCCAAGAAACTGTAAAGCCTGCAGGTGAATGGAATCAGGCCGAGATTGTAATCAATCAAGGCAAACTGGATTTATTCCTAAACGGAGTAAATATTGTATCCACTCAGCTGTTTACTCCAGAATGGGAAGCCCTGATTGCCAAAAGCAAATTCAAGGATATGCCAGGATTTGGTAAGTATAAGAAAGGTAAAATCTCACTTCAGGATCATGGAGATGTGGTTCACTACCGAAACCTTATGATCAAAAAGCTCTAATGATAAGAGGCTCAAATTTTTGAGCCTCTTTCTTTTTATAGCCTAGTCACATCTTCTTTTTTGATGTAGGCAATGTTTTCTTTCCACTCGATCTCATACCAAATGTCTTTGGAAGAAAGAATTTTTACTCGGTGACCAGGCTCCACTAGATCAATCGGCTCTCCACCTGCAGTAGGTTTTGTACGAATCAGAGAAGGACTGGAAGTGACCAAGGCAGTTGAAGGCCCTTTTAGAAAATTATTTGTCAAAAAGATCACTGTGATTAGAATTACCGAAGGCCAATAAAATCTAGCTTCAGTAAGTTTATTTCCTTTTGACCAAAGGAAGATCAAAGACATCACCAGAAACAGAGTCAAAGCCCCAACAATGATCTCTCGGTATTCGACTAGGAAAAGAACAAACCTCATCCCATCGCTCACTTCATAACCTATCAATTCCGTCTGACCTGTAAGCGTTTTTATCTTGGTAATGGTCTGCTGATTTGGACTCAAATCATAATACTTACTGAGGTAAAGCGTCGCATTTTCACTGTCTCCAATTCCCTCAGAAATAAAGGCCATCTTCAATAACATGGAAGGTGAATACACCCCCAATTGATAGTTTACCTTATAAATTTCCATCGCTTCTTTATAGCTCCTTTGATTAAACAAGGAATCTGCGACCAAAAGTTGAGGCACATTAGCTTGACAATGAATACCTTGCAGAAATAGAATAAAAAATATGGAAAGTTTTAGAAGAAAGATTGATTTGATGCCTTGCATTTAGAATTCAGAGTCATAAATTTGCAGTCCAATTACGGCATTGATCTGGCAAAAAGCAAGCTCAGGGAGTCAATTTGGAAGATTTAAGATTCCGTAGCTCAGCTGGTAGAGCATCCCGATTTTATCTGGAGGGTCCTAGTTCGAGTTTCGAAGCAAAAGCAAAAGAGCTTTTCGCACAATTAAAAATATTAGATTCCGTAGCTCAGCTGGTAGAGCAATACACTTTTAATGTATGGGTCCTGGGTTCGAATCCCAGCGGGATCACAAGTTTAACTTGTAAGGAGTTAAAAATTAAAGTTTCGGGGTGTAGCGTAGCCCGGTATCGCGCCACATTTGGGATGTGGAGGTCGTAGGTTCGAATCCTGCCACCCCGACTTAATTTGACTAGCAGTAGTCACTGGGTCCGCTAGCTCAGCTGGATAGAGCAACTGCCTTCTAAGCAGTAGGTCTTAGGTTCGAATCCTAAGCGGATCACTTCAAAAGCGGAATCACGTTCCGCTTTTTATTTATAAATACGATTCCGTAGCTCAGCTGGTAGAGCAATACACTTTTAATGTATGGGTCCTGGGTTCGAATCCCAGCGGGATCACTAAAGCAGGCTAGAAATGGTCTGCTTTTCTTTTTTAGGCCGTAGCAACTTTTTAATCTTGGAATTACACTTGTGATTCCTGTTGCTTTTCACAATGTTTCGGAATGAAACAGCACCTTACTCTCCTATTCCTTCTAATCCAATTTTCACTTTTTGGCCAGAGTTTAACAAAAGGCCGATTGTTTGATCCTGGAATATCAAAAGAACTAGCGGAGTATCGAGTCACTCAGGTATCTGCTATTCATTACCGGCTAAAATTCAGCATTCCCAAAAAGAAAGATCAGCCCATTGATGCTCACTTAAACCTAGAATTAACTGTTTCTAGACTTGACCAACCCTTGATTCTGGACTTCAAGGAGTCCTCCGAAAAAATCAAAAGGATAGTAGCAAATGGAAGTTCAATTTCCACAATCCATGAAAATGAGCATGTCATTATTCCTGCTACTCATTTGAAAAAAGGGGAAAACAGGATAGAAATTGAGTTTGTCGCAGGCGATCTTTCCCTTAATCGCAATGATGATTTTCTCTACACGCTTCTGGTACCTGACCGAGCCAGCACTCTTTTTCCTTGTTTTGACCAACCCAATCTTAAAGCCAATTACACGCTGAGCATTACTGGTCCAAAGGAATGGGAAGTCTTGGCAGGAGGCAGATTAAAACAAAAGGTGGAATTGGGAGAATTTGCCACCCATGAATTCGAAAAATCGGATTTGATGAGCACTTATCTATTTTCCTTCGTCGCCGGCAAATTTGAAAAGATCAATAGTTCGGAGAGATTTCCCATGAGCATGATTTATCGGGAGACCAACGAGGAAAAGAAAAAAGCCAGCATCCCCGCAATTTTCAACCTGCATCAGCAATCTCTTGACTTTTTGAAAAGCTACACTGCATACAAATTCCCTTTTCAGAAACTGGATTTCGCTACCATTCCCATCTTTCAATACGGAGGAATGGAGCACGTGGGAGCCATCCAATATCGGGAAGGTGCGCTTTTTTTGGACCCCAATGCCACCGATAGCGAATTGCTAGGTCGTGCCAAATTGATCGGACACGAGACTGCACACATGTGGTTTGGGGATTTGGTGACGATGAAATGGTTTGACGACGTATGGATGAAGGAGGTTTTTGCAGGATTTATGGGTGGGAAAATCGCCAATCCTGCCTTTCCTAAAATCAATCACGACCTTCTTTTTCTGACCTCCCACTACCCGTCTGCCTATGCGGAGGATCGCTCGAAAGGTACCCACCCTATCAAGCAGCAACTGGACAATCTGAAGAATGCAGGTTCGGTTTATGGAAGTATCATTTATGACAAAGCTCCGATCATGATGCGTCAGCTGGAGCAAACTATGGGCGAAGAGGCTTTCAAAAAAGGAATCCAAACCTACATTTCAACTTTCGCTAACAGGAATGCAGATTGGAATGATCTGATCAAAATCCTTGACCAAGAATCAGAGCTTGACCTAGCCAAGTG
>CALRRX020000319.1:0-4734 GCA_943370675.1 Reyranella massiliensis 521
CAATTACAAAGCTTTTCCTGAGAGAAATTCAGGAGAGGGAAGCGCTGCCATCACCGACACAAAGGGGCTGTATTTTATTGATCCATTGGATACGGTCCCCAGAAAGCCAACCATGATTTGGACACAAGGGGAGACGGAGCATAATAGCAAGTGGTTTCCGACTATTGACAAACCAAATGAAAGATTTACGCATTCGATTAGGCTTACTGTCCCAGATACAATGGTTTCTGTCAGCAATGGGAAACTGGTCAAACAAGAAAATCTGGGAAATGGGCTGAGAAAAGACCACTGGGAGATGAGTCTGCCACACGCACCGTATTTGGTAGCAATCGCTATTGGGGATTTTGGTAAGGTAGAGGCAACTCACGGGGCTTTGCCATTGGGATATTATGTGGAAAAAGGCTTTGAAATAGGGGCGTCCAAAGTTTTTGAGAATACACCGAAAATGATGGCTTTTTTTGAAGAAAAGCTCGGAGTTCCTTTTCCGTGGCAAAAGTATGATCAGATTGTAGTCCGTGATTTTGTGTCGGGAGCCATGGAAAATACCACCGCTTCGATTTTTATGGAAGAATTGAGATTAGATGAACGGGAAGCGCTTGATTCCGAATGGGACTACATCATTGCACATGAGCTTTTTCATCAGTGGTTTGGGGATCTGGTGACCACCGAATCTTGGGCTAATCTTACCTTGAATGAAGCATTTGCAAACTATAGCGAATACCTATGGAATGAGCATCACTACAGTTCGGACCAGGCAGCCTTGAAGCTGGTGGCAGAAATGGAGGGCTATTTTGCCGAGTCTGAGCAAAAACAAGTAAATCTCATTCGTTTTGACTACAACGACTCCGAGGATATGTTTGACGCCCATAGCTACAACAAAGGTGGAGTCATCTTGCACATGCTTAGAAAATACCTTGGAGATGAGGTATTTTTCAGATCCTTAAATGAGTACCTCAAGAAGCACGCGTTTCAATCAGTGGAAGTTCATGACCTTCGATTGGCATTTGAGCAGGTAAGCGGTGAGGATTTGAATTGGTTTTTCAATCAATGGTTTTTGTCCAAAGGTCATCCGGAATTGTCCATAGAGGTGGATTATTCTGAACCTGAAAATATCTTGATTTCAATTACTCAATTGCAAGATTTGACTGAGTTTCCGCTTTTTCAATTCCCTTTAGAGGTCAGTTGGTATGAGGGGAAAGATCGTAAATCAAAGCAATTCATGGTAACAGAAGGCGAGCAGTTTTTTGCGCTAGAAAATGGCGTTCCAATAGATTTGGTCTATCTAGATGAAGGTAAAAGCCTGCTAGCAAGGAGGACTCAAAATTTATCCAATTCACAGTTCTTGAGGCAATTCAAAGAATCTCACTTGGGAGTCGCGAGATATGAGGCATTAGATAGTCTGGTTTCAAGAGAGGCAAAGGAAGAGTTGATGGAACTTTTGCCACTTGCGCTTAAAGATTCATTTTGGTCAATTAGAGAAAATGCACTTGGGCATTTGCAGTCTGATCCAGAGTGGAAAACGAAAATCCCAAGCCTAGAAGAATTAGTTTACGATTTAGTAGAAAATGATCCAAGAAATTCTGTGAGGTCCGCGGCAATAGATGTGTTGGGACTTTGGGAGCACGAAAAGTATGCTTCAACCTTTAAGAGATTAGCAAATAATCCCTCATATCTAATTGCAGGATCTGCTTTGATGGCAATGATCCAAGCTGAAGAGGATACGGTCGATGCTGACTTGATTGAAAGTTTGTCAGGCAATCAGAATTTCAGGATAATAATTCCTATTGCAGAATATTATTTAAAGGAACGAGTAACTGGCAGAGGCGAATGGTTTGATGAAAATCTTACTCGGTTGACGGGGGAAGGGCTATATTATTTCTTAGGCTATTATTCAGAATATTTTGTTCGACTTCCTGAAGAAGGAAAGTCTCAAGCCCTGTCCAAATTACTGTTCATTCTTCAAAATAATTCAAAGGATTACCTCCGAATGGGGGCATTTCAAGCATTACTTGGATTTGCGGAAGATCCAGAGGTAATAAAGTTGCTTGAGAAAGTTGCGGAGAAAGAGAGCACCACAGAACTGCGCAATTATTTTAATTATTTCCTTGAAATGCTCAAGGAATAAAATTAATCTGTTGATTTTGAAAAGATTGAAAGTTTATTCTGGAAAAAGTTTCCAATTTTCGAAGTCACCCTTTGATACTTTGTCAAAAGGCTATAATTTTGCCATCCGTTAACGTTCCAAGGGTTAGTAATCAAAAAAATGTTAATGCAGTTGGGGGAATACCAAAGCGGCCAACTGGGACGGACTGTAAATCCGTTGACTTATGTCTTCACAGGTTCGAATCCTGTTTCCCCCACCCAGTTGCCTAAATGCAAAATTTTTTTCTAGTTTTGCAAGGCCAAAATATCCGGGTTACCGGAAACAAGCGGGAGTAGCTCAGTTGGTAGAGCGGCAGCCTTCCAAGCTGCAGGTCGCGGGTTCGAGCCTCGTCTCCCGCTCTGTGCTTTTATAAGCACACTGCGAAGTGCAAGCCGACGTAGCTCAGGGGTAGAGTACTTCCTTGGTAAGGAAGGGGTCACGGGTTCAATTCCCGTCGTTGGCTCAACACAGAAATTATTATCTAAACATATCTTTAAACTTAAACTGAGGATTTTCACGCATGGCAAAAGCAACCTTCGACCGTTCCAAGCCGCACGTTAACATCGGTACGATTGGACACGTAGACCATGGCAAAACTACCCTGACTGCCGCCATCACTACCGTTTTGGCTAAAAAAGGTCTTTCTGAATTGAGAGATTTCTCTTCTATCGACAATGCTCCTGAAGAGAAAGAAAGAGGTATTACTATCAATACTTCTCACGTAGAATATCAGACTGAAAAAAGACACTACGCTCACGTAGACTGTCCAGGTCACGCTGATTACGTTAAAAACATGGTTACTGGTGCTGCACAGATGGACGGCGCTATCCTTGTTGTAGCTGCAACTGACGGTCCGATGCCTCAGACTCGCGAGCACATTCTTTTGGCTCGTCAGGTAGGTGTACCTCAGCTGGTAGTTTTCCTTAACAAAGTTGACATGGTTGACGATCCTGAATTGTTGGAACTAGTTGAAATGGAAGTAAGAGAGCTTCTTTCTTTCTACGAGTTTGACGGTGACAACATTCCTGTAATCGCTGGTTCTGCACTTGGTGCATTGAACGGTGAAGAAAAGTGGGTTGAGACTGTAATGCAATTGATGAATGCAGTTGATTCTTACATCCCTCTTCCAGAGCGTTTGATCGACAAGGACTTCTTGATGCCTGTTGAGGACGTATTCTCTATCACTGGTCGTGGTACTGTTGCTACAGGTCGTATTGAAAGAGGTGTAATCAACTCAGGTGAGCCAGTTGAAATCATTGGTATGGGTGCTGAAGGACTTAAGTCTACAGTAACTGGTGTAGAGATGTTCCGTAAGATTCTTGATAGAGGTGAAGCTGGTGATAACGTTGGTTTGTTGTTGAGAGGTATTGAAAAATCTCAGATCAAGCGTGGTATGATCATCTGTAAGCCAGGTTCTGTTAAGCCTCACGCTCATTTCAAAGCGGAAGTTTATGTCCTTTCAAAAGAAGAAGGTGGACGTCACACTCCATTCTTTAATAAATATAGACCTCAGTTCTACTTGAGAACAACTGACGTTACTGGTGAGATCAAACTTCCAGCTACCGTTGAAATGGTTATGCCAGGTGATAACGTGACAATCGAAGTTACCTTGTTGTCAGCAGTAGCCCTTGAGAAAGGTTTGAGATTTGCGATCCGTGAAGGTGGTCGTACAGTAGGTGCCGGTCAGGTGACCGAAATCCTTGACTAATCAAGCTTATTTAAATTATAAAATGCGATCCCGAAGAATATTTTGGGATCGCATTTGTTTCTAAAGACATTATTTCTAATTTTGCGTTCCGTTTTGGGGCGTACATTTTACACGGGCATAGTTCAACGGCAGAATAGCGGTCTCCAAAACCGTTGATGGGAGTTCGAATCTCTCTGCCCGTGCAGTAAGAAGATAGACTATGAATCTCAAAAACTTTGTCCTCGAGTCTTATGACGAAATGAAAAACAAGGTCACTTGGCCTAAATTTTCTTTTCTTCAGAACAGTGCCGTATTGGTGTTAGTAGCTTCCTTAATCTTCGCATTGTTTATCGGTGTGGTCGACTTGGGTTTTGAAAACATCATGACATGGTTTTATGATTTATTCTAATTGAAATTACAGAATGGCTGAACATAAGTGGTACGTACTCAGAGTAGTAGCAGGTCAGGAGAAAAAGACTAAAACCTATCTAGAGAATGAAATCTTTAGACAGAAGTTGGATGAGTTTATTCCTGAAGTGTTGATTCCTTCTGAGAAGGTATACGAGATGCGTAATGGTAAAAAAAGAGTCAGAGAAAGAAACTTCTTTCCTGGCTATGTTTTGGTCAATGCGGATCTTTCCAATGGAGAGGCCAATCATGTAATAACTAGTATTCCGGGAGTAATCGGGTTTCTTGGATCAAACCAGGGGGGAGCTTCCAAAACCCCTGAGCCATTACGACAGTCAGAAGTCAACCGTATTTTAGGTAAGGTTGAAGAGATTGATGAGTTTGCCGAGAAACAAGATACACCATTTATAGTCGGAGAGGCCGTGAAGGTAATGGACGGTCCTTTTAGTGGGTTTACCGGGACTATTGAGGAGATATTTGAGGAAAAGAAGAAGCT
>CALRRX020000320.1:0-4725 GCA_943370675.1 Reyranella massiliensis 521
GCTGGTATACTTCACGGGGTCTTGATTGGCAAATACCGCTATCGGGTAATGAAGCATACACTGGAATTTGATGACTTGCCGGCAGCGTTTGACGGTTTCAAGATCACCCAGATTTCGGATATCCATTCGGGAAGTTTTGATGACAAAAAGAAGCTTGAATACGGCATTGACTTGATCAATCAGCAAAACTCAGATGTCATTTTGTTTACAGGAGATTTGGTAAATAATCATGCTGGCGAAATGGAGCCTTGGGTGGAAACGTTTAAAAAACTTCAAGCCCCAATGGGTAAATATTCGATTTTGGGAAACCATGACTATGGAGATTACATGTACTGGCCAAGCCAAGAGGCTAAGGCTGAAAATCTAAAACGGTTGTTTCAAGTCCAGGAGGAGCTGGGATTTAAACTCCTACGAAACGAGAATGTCAAAATCGAGAAAAACGGATCGACCATCGATCTGATTGGAGTAGAAAACTGGGGAAAAGGATTTGCTCAATATGGAGACTTATCCAAAGCAGCCGCCAACCTTTCAGCAGCAAGTTTTAAAATCCTGATGAGTCACGATCCTTCCCACTTTGACGAGGAGGTGAAGAGATTTGCGCAGCACATCCACCTGACCTTGAGTGGACATACCCATGGGATGCAGTTTGGGATCGAGATCCCTGGCTGGATCAAATGGAGTCCCTCCGCTCTTCGATATCCCAAATGGGCAGGACTTTACCAAGAAATGGGAAGGTATCTACATGTCAACCGTGGATTTGGGTTCTTAGCTTTTCCAGGAAGAGTGGGTATTTGGCCCGAGATCACGGTGTTAGAGTTGAGGAGGAAAAGATCCTAATCCGAGTTTCCCAACGATGCTTTATAACTAGTAAGATCAGAACCTTGTATTCTTGATACAAGATATCTTGTATTATAAATACAAGCTTTTATATTTGTATTGATTTACAGTGATTTAAATGATACAAATAGACCTCTTGGCTCAGGTAATCGAGGTACAAAACCAGAATTTCCTCCAAAAACAACTCATCTCTAGGGAAGAGTCTATCCCTTTGCAAACCAATCAAATCTTGGTGGTCAGCGGGGTGAGGCGCTGCGGAAAAAGTATTCTGATCCGTAAAAGCCTCCCTTCTGATGCACAGGGATTGTATCTGAATTTTGAAGATCCTCGCTTGGTTGATTTTGAAGCGGCTGATTTCCCCAAACTGGAACAATTGAGAGATCAGTTAGGCAAGACCTGTATCCTTCTCGATGAAGTCCAAAGTGTTGCCGGATGGGAGATCTTTGCCAGATCACTTCATGAAAAAGGCCAAAAACTCTACATCACGGGTTCAAATGCCAGCATGCTCAGCCGAGAATTGGGTACACGCCTGACGGGACGATACAAGCAAATCGAACTATTCCCATTCAGCTACACCGAGTTTTTGCTTTTCAAAAACCTGTCTCCAGGCGAAGAGAGCTTCGAAAGCTACTTTACATCAGGCGGCTTTCCTGAATACCTGCAAAATCAGGATCAAGATTACCTTAGAACCTTGCTTCGTGACATCTTGACTCGTGATGTGGCTGTCAGGCGTAATATCAACAATGAAACTGCTCTCATCCGATTGGGTGTATTTCTTTGTTCAAATGTAGGAAAGCCCTTCAGCTACTCCAGAATGGGCAGTCTGTTGGAAATCAAATCTGTGCGTACCGTCATCGATTACTGTGATTACTTGGAGGAAAGCTACTTGTTTGACTTGATTCCGATGTATTCCCCATCGATACGAAAGCAGCTAGCAAATCCCAAAAAGGCCTTCAGTGTAGACCCGGCTTTGGCCTCAGCCAATTCGCTATCGTTCAGCAAGGATTTGGGCAGAAAGCTGGAAAACTATGTCTATCTGCATCTTCGCAGGTCTTTCAAGGTAATCCAATATTTCCAAAACAAGGATTCCGAATGCGATTTTGTAATCAAATGGAATGAAGAAATCCTCGGGGCAGTACAGGTATGCTGGGACTTGAACTCAGACAATCTCCAGCGGGAAATCAAGGGACTGAAGGCGGCGCTGGAAGATACTCAGGCTCCAAAGGGCGTTTTGCTGACCTGGAATCAGGAGGATCTTTTGGATGGGATAACCGTGATACCTGTTTGGAAATGGTTGATGCAGCCGGCAAAAGATTTTTTTGGCTTGGGTTAAGGTCTAAATGTATCAAACCAAAACAGAGAGGAAATTATTGAAGATCAAAAACACGTTGACCTTGCACCTTTAGGATACTCGAAATACCTCGAATGAAATTAATGAAAGCTGATTTGAATCCCCAAACTTCCCTGAAGATCTGTGGATCGCCTTACATAACTTCTGTCTAACTGATTAATTACGATTTCACGGCCATTCAATCCTCCATTTCCTCCTCTAAGTGTGAGGTTCACATCAAAAACCCCATATTTATCCTTGATGAGGACATAGGCTAGTCCCAGCCCACCAAAAACCCGATCATAATTCAGGATGAATCTGGAAGGGCTTTCTCCATGAATTACGCGGAATAAGCCAAAACCAATTTCCGGACTTACCATAAATCTTCTGTGAAGGTAAAATGTATGGTAAATGAAAACCCCATTCTCAATAAATTTTGCGTCCTCAAAAAAGCCTCCCAAAAAACCGTTTCCCATGACAGAGGCACCTTGTCTTACGGTGTATAGCCCAATTCCCGGATAACCACCGACTCGGGCGTTCATCCTTAAATGATACCCCGGATTTGCTTGGTAAGCATCACTTAACAATGACTCCTTTCGAAAATTTCTATTAATCAGTTCCACACTGGGTTCTACCATGATTCTGCCTTTTCCTGGGTTTTTGGCGGAATCCAATTCTTGGGAATAGGCAGTTTGAAAGCATATGAAAAACAAAGCCAAAATGCAGGAAAATACGTGTCTCATTTTTCAACAACTATTAGATCACCCAAAGACACCACTCCAAAAGCATCTCGGTCGGACGGGAATGCCTCGATGAAATTTCTAAAGTCCTTTTCTCCGCCAAAATCAACCTCAAACAAGTAGGGTTGATTGATTTGGATAAAATAAAAGTTGTCCAAATTTTTGGAGGGAATTACAAATTTGAACTTCCCCGAAGAATCGGTAATCATCCGATAAATTATAGATTTTGATCTGGGATTTTGAAAATCAGTAAAATCCAGATCCTGAGTAAAAACCAACTCTACTCCAGAAATAGGCTGACCAGATTCACTCACCACTCTTCCAGAAAAGGTATCGAAACTGTCATGAACAAACTCCTGACAAGCAGTAAATAAAAACAGTGAAGACAAAACCCAGACGTGAATTAGCTTATTTATCATTGGCTTGTTTTTTTAAAATCAGCTCACTTCAAATTCATTTACTTCCTTTTTTCTGATGGAGAAAAGTAGCTCTGCGAATAGTGACCAGTTGTTTCTCTTCTCACGCATAGCCCCTACAAAAAAGCTAATCGCTCCCCAAACTATTATGACTCCAAGAACCCAGTTTGGAATAAAAAAAGATTCAAGGATTTCCCGAAGACTATCAGACCAATCAATAAGAAGGGCAAGCCGTTTAGTCGATCGATGATTTTCTTACTTATTTTATTTTTATCCTCAGCCCTGTCCTTAACGCAATTACTTGTGAAATCACCATTAACACCATCGCAATAGCAGTAAAGTTGGGAACCTTATTTCTCCCTTCCATCCATAACCCACTGTGCCATAAAGACACAACTCCAACTAAAATTGCGGCAATCAACAATACCAAGTGAAAATAAAATCTATGCTTGCTCATGGGTTAAAAACTATTCTGAACTAAGAAACCAAAATATCCCCAAAAAACAAATCCCTCATGCAGAATAGCTTGAGGGATTCGATCCTAACTGTTTTGACTTTGGCATGTCAATTTTATCATTGGCATCCTCAGAAAGCTAACTTTTACACTAAAACCTTCGAGGTCTTAGAGACCTCAAAGGTTACTTCAAATTCTTATATCGAATTCGCTTAGGAGTCAGATCACCAAGTCGCTTTTTCTTATTTTCTTCGTAATCAGAGAAGTTTCCTTCAAACCAATACACCTGAGAATCTCCTTCGAAAGCCAAAATGTGGGTACAGATACGATCCAAGAACCAACGGTCGTGGGAGATTATTACCGCACAGCCCCCGAAGTTTTCCAAAGCCTCCTCCAAAGCCCGAAGTGTATTCACATCGAGATCGTTGGTCGGTTCGTCAAGGAGAAGCAAGTTTCCGCCTTCCTTCAATGTGATCGCCAAGTGAACCCGGTTACGCTCACCACCGGAGAGTACGCCAACCTTTTTCTCCTGATCTGCCCCGGCAAAGTTGAATTTTGAGACATAGGCTCTAGAGTTCACTTCCTTATTGCCCAACTTCATCAATTCGTTGCCGCCAGAGATCAATTGGTAAACCGTTTTATTAGGATCGAGCTGATCATGCTCCTGATCTACATAGGCTAGCTTGACGGTCTCACCTACTTCGAAATTGCCAGAGTCTGGTTTTTCTTGACCAGTGATCAGTTTGAAAAGCGTGGTTTTACCGGCACCGTTTGGTCCAATGATCCCGACTATGCCACCTTGAGGCAAAGAGAAGCTGAGGTTTTCAAAAAGCAACTTGTCACCGTAGGCCTTTGATACGTTATTGACTTCAATGACTTTGGCTCCCAATCGCGGTCCTGGAGGAATGAAAAGCTCCAACTTGGCTTCTTTCTCTTTTGATTCTTCCC
>CALRRX020000321.1:0-4708 GCA_943370675.1 Reyranella massiliensis 521
GGATGGCTTTTTGGACATTTTCGTCAAAATCCTGAATACCATAGCTGACACGATCAAAGCCAAGGATGGCCAATTCCTGAAGGTGCTCAAAAGTGGTATTGTTTGGATGACCCTCAAAGCTGAACTCAAAGTTTTTAGTTCGTTCAGCAGATTTGAGGATTTTTGAAATCAGGAGCTCTAAGCTTTCCGGAGCAAAAAAAGTAGGCGTTCCTCCTCCAAGGTGAATTCCGGAGATTTTTGGTACCTCTCCCAAAACACCGAGATAATGCTCCCATTCTCTGAGCACAGCTTCGATGTAGGGATCTTCTACTTTGTGATTTTTGGTGATGCGCTTGTTGCATCCACAATAGGTGCACAGATTTTCGCAAAAAGGAAGGTGGATATACAGGCTGATTCCTTCCTCTTTTCCAAACTGATCAAAGGCGATTTTTACCGTTTTTTCCCAGCTCGCCAGATCAATCTGATTGTCCCAAAGAGGTACTGTCGGATAGGACGTGTAGCGAGGTACAGGTTGGTTGTATTTGCGGATGAGTGTTGGAGATAGTGCCATGTTATCCAAATTTTAGGCAAGTTGGTGTCTAATCTTCTTGCAGGAAGTGATAAGGAATACACTGAAACCTGATTTTTGTCAGGGTTTGGCTAGATTTCAAAGGAAGAAAATGGAGATTGTAAATTCCTGTACCTTTCCCTAAATTTTCCCGACAAAAATCTAATCGATATGAAAAAGATCGGATTCTTCAGCGCGTTGATTTTGCCAGCCTTGCTGGTGTTTGGAGTGTATTTGGGAGGAGCTTTCCAATGGCTGATCCATGGATTTGTCTTTGTGCTGGTCCCGCTGATGGATTATTTGATTCAAAAGGATACCCACAATGTCCCTGCTAAGGAAGTCAGCGAAGTGACCAAGGAGCGATTTTATCGCCTGATTACGTTTGTGTGGGTGTATGTCCAGTTTGCTGTTTTGATCTGGGGCTTTTACGTCGTAAGTACTTTCTCATTTAGTCTGATAGACTGGATAGCCTTTACTTCTGGTATGGCTTTAGTCACTGGTGGAATAGGAATCACCGTAGCTCACGAATTGGGTCATCGATCTGAGAAAATCGAACAGTTTTATGCCAAAGTCTTACTAATGACTGTGTGCTACATGCATTTTTTCATTGAGCACAACCGAGGACATCACGTGCGGGTAGCAACTCAGGAGGATCCTGCCACCAGCCGAAAGAATGAATCTTTTTATGCGTTTTGGTGGAGATCGGTGACCGAGGGCTATGTCAGTGCTTGGCACCTCGAAGCTGAGCGTTTGGCCAAAAAAGGCCTTTCCACTGGATCATTTCATAACCAGATGATTTGGTTTCAGCTGTTTCCGGTGCTCTTTGCCGGGATTTCTTTTGGGATTGCCAGTCTTCTATTAGACCGATGGGTTTGGGAAGTTCCCGTGTTCTTTTTTGCACAGAGTGTATTGGCTTTTACACTTCTTGAGTTGGTTAATTACCTGGAGCACTACGGAATGGAGCGAAAAAAACTGTCCAGCGGACAGTACGAAAAGGTAACACCAATCCATTCTTGGAACGCTTCTCAGCTGGTCAGTAACTTTCTCTTGTTTCAGCTTCAGCGTCACTCGGATCATCATGCGTATGCGTATAAGCGCTACCAAGTTTTGGATCACCATGACCAAAGTCCGCAGCTACCGGCAGGGTATTCAGCGATGATCATTTTGGCCTGCTTTCCGCCATTATGGTTTGCGGTGATGAATCCAAGATTGGAAAAATGGAAGAAAATCCAGCTTTCGGAATCAGTCCAGTAGGAAATTATTGAGGAAGGAGCTTTTCAGACCTAGCCAAACTAGGAAGAAAAGCATAGCCCAAAAGAGATAGATTCTATAGTAATCGGCGGTTTCTTTGTATCGGTTTTCCAGAATCTCAGCTTTTTCCAGGGTGTTGATTTGATCAAAAATCTGCTGAAGAGTCGTGCCATCAGATGCTCTGAAAAACTGTCCATTTCCGATTCGGGCAATTTCTCTCAACGTAGTCTCGTCCAAATAGCTTTCCACCATTTGAGGTCTGCCAAAGAAGTCCGTTCCGTAAGGCACCATTCCATCTTTTCCAACTGCAATCGTATAGATTTTTATGTCAAAAGCAGAGGCAAGTTGGGCTGCGAATAAGGGGTCCACATTTCCAGCATTGCTTTCCCCGTCTGACAGCAAAATCATCACTTTGGAAGGCGTTTCGCTGTCTTTCATTCGATTGGTGCCGGCAGCAATGGCTGATCCGATCGCGGTTCCTTTTGCCTCAATCATGGAGAAATTGATCTCTGAAATTAGACTAGTCAGCAGCTTGTAATCATTGGTCAGAGGAGAAAGGGAATAAGCTTCACCTGAAAAAACCACCATTCCTATCCTGTCTCCAAATCGGCCTTCAATAAACTCAATGGCAGTTTTCTTAGCCGCTTCCAGCCTGTTAGGAGTGAAGTCCTGCAGGTCCATGGATTCTGAAATATCCATTACTAGGAGGATGTCGATTCCTTCGGTAAACTGCTCTACTCGCTCGTTGCTCCGCTGAGGTCTAGCCAAAGCAACCACTATGAAGATCAAAGCCAAGAAAAAGAATCCAGTAGGAATCAATCTAAGGTAAGTCCAAGGATTACCTCGCGCCACTCTTTTGGGAAGGGAAAGCTCGAGAACGGGCCGCTTCAGGAATTTGACAAACTTCCGAAACAAGATCAAAACCAGTATAATCCAAAGCAGGTTAAGCAAAAGGGGCTTTTCCCACTCATAGGATCGGAAGGTCTCTGGCAAAAACCAAGACCAGCTAAAGAATTCAGCGAGCAGCTCTTTCATTTCTGATTTGGTTTAGTTTTTCCTTGTAAGTGGCTTTTGCTACTTCATATAAATACGTCGTGGCTTCTTCCGTTTTTCCTTCTTTTCCGGCATAGATGATCATATCGATCGAACGCAGGGCTTTGAATACTTCTTTATCCTGAAGGGCATCTGAGATTTCACTGGAAGTCCATTCCTGATAAGGCTGAGCGGTAAGGCTTTCAAGATATCCCTTCCACAGACCAATGACTTCATCTGCCAACTCTTGATTCGGATTTTGTGCCAATAGGGCGGATAGTTTTTTCCACTTAAGCTCAAATTGAATCCAGCGGATTTTCTCGCGATTCTTTTTGAAAATGGCCTTGATTCGATCTTTAAACAAGGTAAATAGCACTCCTAAAAACAGAATCACTGCACCTGAGATCAACCCGAAGAGTAACCAGTTGAAGGATTTTTTCAGTGGCTGATAGACGTTGTTTTCCTGAAAAACCAACTCTTCAGGAATGGAATCCAGCATGAGTTTCAGCTTAAGTTCCGCTTCATTGGTATAATAAGTAAGGCTGTCGTATCGATTGAGCTCGTAGACTGGCAAGGCCAGAAATACCGATGGTTCGAGGGAGAAATTGGAAACGTAGTAGATCGCACTGTCTTGAGTGATTCCATCTACCGTGTTTGAGATGAAGGTCTTTTTCTCCAAAAATACTAGGGGAGAAAAATCAAAGGTCGAATCCGGGAAGAGTAGTTGGCTGGCTTCAGGATATTTGGCTTTGAGTACAAATCCCACTCGCTCCCCCAGTCGGGCAGAGTCCTGCGTAAAATAACCGCTCACCTCCACCTGCTGCGCAAGAGAGGAATTGATTATTGCCAAGAAGAAAAGGAAAAACCCAAGTCTACCCACGTTTCATTCGTTTGTTTCGGTACTTAAATAGGTCAATCAGCGGGGCCACGATGTCTTGTCTGGAATCGATGACAAGGTAGTTGATTTGGTTCTTTTTGCAGATTTCTTGCAGATTTTCACGTTCGGTGGTGAAGGTGTCTGCGATTTTCTTCGAAAAACTACCGAATGCCGTATTGATCCAGGTGGTTTTTCCTCTTTCCTTATCGAAGATTGGGATAATTCCCAACGCTGGAAGTGCGGATTCTCTAGGGTCAGTCAATTGGATCGCTACTACATCATGCCGTTCTGCCAATGCTCTGAACGAACGATCATAATCCTGATCGATAAAATCTGAAATCACGATGATTATGCTTCTCTTTTTGATCAGATTGAGGGCAAAGGAAAACATCCCATTCAAGTTAGTCTTGAGACTTTTATTTTGATGGTCAAAAATCCCTCGGATGATTTTTACGCCTTGTTTGCTTCCTTTTGCAGGCAAGATCAGCTTTTCTTGCTGGTCTGAATAGGAAATCAACCCTACCTGACTGCCTTCATAGACTGCGGCTAGTGTCAAGACGCCTGCGATCAATTTTCCCTGATCGATTTTCTTTTGACCTTGCTGACCAATGTCCTGACTTCCTGATATATCCAGCAGAAAGTAGACAGATTGCTCTTTTTCTTCCTTGAAGGTTTTGACAAAAGTACCGTGGCCTTTGGCAGATACTTTCCACTCGATCGTTCGGACGTCATCTCCGTATTGATAGGGTCTGAGGTCGTCAAACTCCAAGCCCGAACCCTTGAAGAGCGATTGGTATTCGCCTTGGAGGTGGTTGTTGGCCACCTTTCTGATCATGATTTCGTACTTTCTGAGTTTGCCAAACAGCTGGTCCATGAGTGGATTTTGAATGGGCTAAGTTAAAGTCTTAAGCCGAAATTTAAAATTTGACTTATGGGAGTGGTCTGGATATTATCCGTTAAAAAAACCTAATTTTGGCCCGTGAAACGAATCTTGTTTTTGA
>CALRRX020000322.1:0-4702 GCA_943370675.1 Reyranella massiliensis 521
TGATGTTGAATTTGATACTCAGGGAATCTACCGACTCCTTCCCCTTAATGATTTGATGAACAACTTGAAGTTTGAAGTCGATATCATACTTGATTTTTCTGCTCATAGAAATGCCCCCAATAAGTGTCTAACTTTTTGGGGGCAGATCAGATTGCAGCGGGCTTCTTTTTTACTCTATAAACTTGGGTTTACATTTTTGGAAGGATCACCGTGTCAATCACGTGAACTACACCATTGCTTGCCTGAATGTCAGCAGCAGTTACGGTCGCATTGTTAACCATTGCCTTTCCGTCCTTCAGCGTAATGGTGATCTCACCACCTTGGGCAGTCTTTGCCTTCATCCCGTTTTTCAGGTCAGAGGACATTACTTTTCCAGGTACTACGTGGTAGGTCAATATTGCAACCAGCTGAGCCTTATTTTCTGGCTTCAGTAGGTTTTCTACAGTACCTGCTGGCAATTTGGCAAATGCTTCATTGGTTGGAGCAAATACGGTAAATGGACCGTCACCTTTCAATACGCCTACAAGGTCACCAGCTTTGACTGCTGCTACCAAAGTGGACAAAAACTCTGTGGATACTGCCAAGTCAACGATGTCGGCATCAACTTCATGCACAGAGGTGGATTTTGGTGTGAAAGCGGATGCGAAGAAGATCGTCATCACCATCAAAAGAGAAAGTACTTTTTTCATGGGTAGTAATAATTTTGGTTTATGTATTCCGAACAGACTGTTTATCAGTAGTGTTTGCGGGTTTTTCCTAAGAATTACCAAAGGAAGATTTGATGTAATGTCGGGGCATGAGGAGGATTAATGGAAAAATGTCCCTTTAATCCACCTTTACAAAAACACATTTCGGATATTTACCCCATGCAAATCAAACTGTTGGCCATAGGAAAGACTGATCACAAAGCCATTTTGGAGCTGATTTCAGAATACAGTGACCGATTAGGGCATTACATCCGATTTGAATTGGAAATCATTCCAGATCTCAAAAACACCAAGTCACTTTCTGAATCCATGCAAAAGGAAAAGGAGGGGGAACTGATTTTAAAAAAACTTATCCCATCCGACGAATTGATCCTTTTGGATGAGAGGGGAAAAACATTCAGCTCCATTGAATTTTCGGAGTATTTACAGAAAAAAATGAATTCAGGCCTCCGACAACTCGTTTTTGTCATTGGAGGACCTTATGGTTTTTCGGATGAAGTCTATGCCCGTGCAAATGGCAAAATTTCCCTTTCCAAACTGACTTTTTCTCACCAAATGATCCGTCCTTTTTTCATCGAACAGCTGTATAGAGCCTTTACCATCCTCCGAAACGAGCCCTACCATCACGAATAAAGCCCGCTAACATGTTCCCAATGTTAAGTTTTGGGTTATTTTTTTTGTCAATGTTATCAAATTGTTAATTTTATTCGCTTTGAATAACATTCGCTTCACAGATAATGAAATCAACCGGTCTGCTTTTAGCCATCTTTCTGGGAATAGTCCTCACGGGCTTTTCGCAGGATCATGCGTTGAACTTGGACAGATTGGTTTTTGAAAGTGAATTCGAGAAATATATCTGGGATACCAAACCCGCAGATCCTTACCAGTATTTCACTGCCTTGGATACCAAATCGCTTTCTGAAGACAGCAAATGGATCGAACTAGTAAAGGAATTGGAAGGAAAGGCCGCTAAAAACCCTGATCAGCTGTCTCTGGTAAGGACCATTTTCCAAAAATCCCATCAACGCTTATTCAAGAAGTACGAGCAGCATTCCTCCTTCAACAAGATGCTTACTGAGGGTAAATACGATTGTGTGAGTGGTTCGGCGGTATTGGGAATGTTGTTGGATAGATTTGGCTTTAGCTATGATATCATTGAAACGGATTACCATGTATTCATTCAGGTGATGGTCGAGGGGAAGCCAGTGATTTTGGAAAGTACTTTACCGGTAGGAGGAATGATTACAGCTACTTCGGAAGTAGAAAAATACCTGAGTTCCTATTTGCCAAAAAATGAAAAAGCCCCTGTGAATTTTAACCAGAGGCTGGCAGGAACTGAATCACCCTTGGCTGAAAATTCAATTTTCAGAAAGGTAAAATTGATCGAACTCGCAGGTCTGCAGTATTACAATGACGCGATTGTGCTATTCAACAACCAAGATTATGGACAAGCAGTCCATCAGCTATCAAAGGCGTATTTGCTGTACCCCGCTGATCGCATTGAAGGTCTCCGCGAGCTGAGCATTGACTTGGCTTTTAAAACCTACGGATACGACCTCCGAAAGTGAGCAAAAATCTCCCCGAATCAGATTCGGGGAGATCAGCAACTTATCCGGTCAATCACCCCACTGCCGAAAAGTGCCATGTCAAAAAATTACCTAACCACTCAATAGTCTCCTATCGAGTGATTCGACTCACTGAAGATTTACTTTGAATTTTCCGTTGGTTACGGTCCGAGAGGCAGAGGTATTATTCACTTTTCCAACAAAATCAAAAGTTCCTTCGAGCCGTTTTCCATCATCCACGGTAACTGTAATCTTTCCAGAAGTGCCTTGAAAAGCGGTGCTGTATTGCTGACCAACAGCCGTACCTTCTATGAAAGTGGCCGTATTAGCAATATTTGTGAATCCAAGGTCATAAGTACCGGTGCCATTGTAGGTAGAAATACGCAGCATAAAGCCCTTTCCGGAATTATCTGTGCCCTGCATCATGACGATACTGGTTCCCGCAGCAGTGATCTTAGTCCCTGAAATCGTGTCAAAATCCTTAGACGCAGAAATCGAACCGACTCCAGCTACCTCCCCTGAAAACTCCTCTGTACCTCCTGATGAATCTTGTCCATCCTCAGGAGTACAGGCCATAAATGCGATGAAAAAGCCCAACAAAGCTGCTTTTCTTAAAATGTCAATCAACATGCTCATAGTAGTAAAAGATTAGAATTAAAACGATTCAAATCTATCCTTACTCTAAGCCACCCACCATACGACAAATGCCCTATTTCGAAAGAAACAGGGCATTTCAACAAGTGGGAATTAAATCTAGATTAATGATGGTGGTGTCCGTCTGGCCCATGAGCATGACCATGCTCCAGTTCCACCGGCTCGGCATCTCGGACAGCTAGTACTTTACCTTCAAAATACAAATCAAACCCTGCCAAAGGAGGATTAAAATCCATGTGGACTCCCAGATAATCCACTTTCAAAACCTCCCCTCTCATCTGATTGCCTTTGTCATCCTGCATTGGGATTACACTACCTACTTTTAGAAGGTCTTTGTTTTTCTTTCCATCCTCTTTGAAATTGGCTTTCGGGATGATCACTTTTTTATTCTCATCGTAATCGCCGTAGCCATTTTCAAAATCAATAAATACCGAAAAGGTATCTCCGACACTCTTTCCCTGGATGGCTTCCTCAAATTTCGGAAGCACATTTTGGTACCCAAATAGGAAATAAAAGGGCTGTTTTTCGGAAACCGTCTCAAACAATTCTTTTCCAGTCTCACCATCATCTACCATCAAGGTGTAGGAGACTGCTACTACTTTATCTTTTTCTGCTTTCATCATTCTAAATTTTAGGTCACAAAAATGGGTCTTTTTTGAATGGAGATGAATAAATATCCCATTGATTTTAACAATCCACCAATTGGGCCTTCCATACTTTAGTCTGCAGTGGAAAGCTCAGCATACTCTATCCTATCAGAATTTCAAAGTAATTCACAGTCCCTAAAACTTCATTGAATAGAGGAGAAATACAGGCTCGTACAAAACAAGAAAAAAATGTGGAAGAGGTTTAGCAATATTCCTCCAAAGTGTATATTTCAGAGAGTTTCGATTTTATAACCTTGTAATTTTTAAACCATAGAATGGATAAATTTCCCAAAGTAATAGGTTTTGTTCCCACCTATAATGCGTCCAGTTTTATTGAGAATACCCTGAATGCTCTCGCTGCCCAAGAGTATCCTAACTTTGAAATTTGGATATGCGATGATGCTTCCTCCGATACTACATTAGAGATATGTCAGAGATATGCTGAAAAGGATTCCCGGTTCAAGGTATGGGGCAATGAAAGAAACTTGGGCTGGTTCAAAACTTCACAAAATCTATGGTTGGCAGCTGCAAGAGAAAGTGACTTTTGCTTTACCAATCCACATGACGACATACCTTCCCCAAGGTATATCTCAGAGCTTGCCTCCCTTTTGATAACAAATCGAGGTGCAAGCCTCGCCATTCCTGGGATGGAAAATGAATACCATGATCAGACAATCCACTCATTTTATACTCATGCTTCAGGAGACTTAGATGTGGTAGACCGTACTATGGTGATTATTCATCGGAACATTCATCATTGGTGGGCCCCATTTCACGGACTTCACCGTAGTGAAAGTGTATTGAAGGCTTATCCCATTTCCACCTTAAGCTTTGGGGAAAAAGAGTTCTCGCTAGATTTGGTAGCAATCATGAAAATGGGGTTCTACGGGCAGTTCGTTACTTCTGACAAAATCCTTTTCAAAAAGGTCTATAGAAAAAAATCCGTGTCTGCCGGCTGGAGTCATGGATTGACCAATCGCCTTGGTCTTTGGCACACCATCCTGAAAGAGATCAGAAATTCATCTCTTCAAAATGATATTAAGTCTGCTATTTACAGGAGGATAATTTCTTTGGGATTCCAAAAACTAAATTCAAGAATTGGCTTATCATCAAAATAGGTAAGCTATTC
>CALRRX020000323.1:0-4677 GCA_943370675.1 Reyranella massiliensis 521
GTGAACTAGCAGAGGATAGAGATTGTATACCCCGATTCGTGCTTCAAATCCGGGTTCCAAGGGAAGGATCGATTCGTAGGCTTCGTAAAATTTTGCATCAAATCCTCCAAAAAGACGGGAGAATGCCAAATCCATTTCCCGATGACCAAAGTAAATGGCCGGATCGATGAGACAAGGCTTACCTTCAGGACCACAGAGGATATTTCCTGACCACAGATCACCATGGAGCAAGGAAGGTTTCTCTTTAGGGAAAAGCGCATCCAGTTTGGGGTAAAGGGTTTGGAATTTTTTCAGAAAATCCAATGGAATCAAGCGATCAAAGTAGGCTTTTCCCAAAAGGGGTTCGAGACGGTATTCTATAAAAAAGTCAAGCCAATCTGGCAAGAGATGGTTCTTTTGAGGGAGTGAAGCAATAAAATTGTCGTGCTCTAAGCCAAATTTATCTTGATGATTCAGGTGTAGATGGGCAAGTCCCATTCCTAGATCTTCCCAATAGTCCGGATGGGGTCGACTGCTTGGGATGAACTCTGAAAGCAGGTAGTTGTAGTCTTCAACTCTACCGGTCCCATAAACATTGGGAACCTTCAGAAAAGTAGATTTAGAAAGCCTAAGAAGTCCCTCAGCTTCTTTTTTCAGGATATCTAGCTCATGATCAAAGTTGAGTTTGAGGAAGAATGGGCCGTCTGAGGTATCCAATCTTACGCCTTGGTTGTGATTCCCCGCTGCAATTAAACTGGCAGCATGGAGCTGGGTCTGAGGCCCGAGTGTTTCAAAAAGTATTTGTTCGTAGAGCTGATGCTGATCAAGCATAAAGTTGGTGACTGACCTTGATTTGCTCTAGGAATCCCTCGATGGCTTCGTCCAGGATTTGATAGATTTCATCAAAGCCTTCTTCCCCCCCATAATAAGGGTCGGGAACAGGAAGTCCCTGCCACTCGGGGATGAAATTTCTCATGAGATAAATTTCCTTGTCGGCAAAATTATATCTGACTTTAAGATTATTAAGGTTTCGAAGATTGTTGTCATCCATCGCAATGATGTAATCAAAATCTCTAAAATCTGTCCTATTTACTTGGCGTCCACGGTGATTGATGGGCAATCCATTTTTTACCGCACATCGGATAGTACGTTCGTCAGGTAGCTCTCCTATATGAAAGTCTGAAGTGCCTGCACTGTCGGATTTAAACTTTTTCTCTAATCCTAAGGTCTTGATCTTGTGATTAAAAATAGCTTCTGCCAAAGGGGATCGACAAATATTACCTAAACAAACGAATAAAACCTTAATCATACTCTGCTACTATAACCGGGATAACTGGAATATCAAACGAGGGCAATGAATCTACCTATTTTGCTATGAATTAGCGGAAGTCCGATTCACTTTTTTGCTAAATTTTTTTCAGGCTCTAAATCAAACCAATAATTAAATAAAAATCAAAAATCTTGAGGATTAGCTACTTTTGAAAAATGAAATTTCTCTACTTCCTCTTCTTTGAATTGGTGACTGGGCTTCTGGCAATACTTGGGTGTGTTTCTCCAAAAGTCAAACATTTTTTGAAGGGAAGAATCGGGATTTTTACCCAACTGCAAGATTTCAGAGGCAAAAATCCAGGTCAGCTGATTTGGTTTCATGTAGCATCCCTCGGTGAATATGAGCAGGCTAGGCCCGTGATTTCTCTTTTGAAATCGGAACAGCCTGAAGCGAAGCTAGTCTTGAGTTTTTTTAGCCCATCAGGATACGACAATACGATCAAGCGGCCCAATCCAGACTTGGACTACATCACCTATCTTCCCCTCGATCGAAAAAGCTCGATGGAGAAGTTTGTATCCATCTTGAAGCCTGATCAGGTGTTTTTTGTCAAATATGACCTTTGGTATCACCTGATTTCAGCGCTGAAGAGCAGAGGAATTCCCATTTACCTAATTGCAGCTTCTTTTCGATCCAATCAGATTTATTTCTCTTGGTATGGAAGTTTTTTTCGTAAGATGCTCTTTGACTTGGATTGGATTTTTACCCAAAATCAACAGAGCCTTGATCTTCTAAGACAGTTAGGAGTCAAAAACGCAAGCCTTTCGGGAGACACGAGATTTGATCGTGTAGCCGCTACTGCTGCTGCTCCAAAGCCATTAGAGGATATCAAATCTTGGATAGGTGACCGTCAGGTCGTTGTGGTCGGTAGTGCATGGGAAGAGGATATGCGACTGCTGATCCCTTTGATCAATTCCAGAGGAAATTATTGCTGGATCATTGCTCCACATGACCTTGACCCAGAACCCATGAATCGATGGACCCAACAGCTTACAATTCCATCCAAAAAATACTCAGACTGGACTTCTGCCGATTCCAACGCTGTCCTTTTCATAGATAATATCGGGATGCTTTCGTCGCTCTATCAGTTTGGTAGGATTGCCTATGTTGGAGGAGCATTTGGCAAAGGGCTGCACAATATTCTGGAGCCACTCGGTTTTTCGGTGCCGGTGATATTTGGCAAGGTGAAAAGAGAAAGCAAATTTCCAGAAGCTACTCAATCACAGCTCGAGGGTTGTGGATTTGCTGTGCAAGATGGGCAAGGTTTATTTCAGGTTTTTTCTGAGTTGGAAAAAGAAAATACCTATCAAAAAGCGGCCGATTCAGCCAAATATTGGGTCAGATCCAATCTTGGTGCGGCTCAGCGAATCGTTACTTACATTCATTCAATCAAACAGACCTTATGATCGGAAGAGTGATCAAATCTACTGGCAGCTGGTATGCAGTCAAGACGGAAGAGCGAATCATTTCAGCGCGTCTGAAAGGGAAGTTTAAGCAGGAAGACTTAAAGCTCACCAATCCGATAGCAGTAGGGGATTGGGTCGAGCTGGAAAAAGAGTCTGGTCAGGACACTGCTGTGATCCAGGATATTTTGCCCAGAGATAACTACGTGATCCGCAAATCGACCCGAAAGCAGCACTTCTCCCACATCATCGCAAGCAATCTTGATCAGGCGATTTTGGTCATTACGATGAAAAAGCCAAGAACCTCCTTAGGATTTATTGATCGATTTTTAGTCAGTGTAGAGAGTTATGGGATTCCAGCTATGCTCGTAGTCAATAAAATGGATCAGCTCGATGGGGAAGATGAAGCGGAATGGCTTCGCGATATTCATGAGATCTATGAGCCTTTGGGCTTTCCAGTGTTGGAGGTTTCTGCGCTTAAAGATCAGGATATCAGAGATAAATTTTTACCACATATTCAAGGTAAATCCAGTCTGATCTCTGGGCATTCAGGAGTAGGTAAGAGCACTTTGCTTAATGCGTTGATTCCAGGAGCCAGTCAGGATACCAAAGAAATATCAGGTTACAGCGCCAAAGGGGTTCACACGACTACCTTTGCGGAGCTGTTTGTTTTGCCCGAAGGAGGAGATTTGATTGATACCCCGGGGATCAAAGAGTTTGGGATCTTAGATGTGGAGGAGTTTGAACTTTCCCATTATTTTCCTGAGATGCGACAGTTTTTGGGTCAGTGTAAGTACAACAACTGCACACATGTCAACGAACCCGGATGTGTGGTGCTTCAAAAGCTAGACGAAGGATACATTCATCCTTACCGCTACCAGAGTTACCTCAATATTCTACACGAGGAAGACAGTCACCGATGATCGGTTTGCGAAGCCCGTCATTTTGGTCTAATTTTCCTTTTTCAAAATCAATCATGAGCGAGGTACTTAATCACAAGCAGGTAGGTCAAAAAATCACCCGAATGGCCTTTGAAATTTACGAGCGAAATCTTCATTCTTCTGGGGTGGTATTCGCAGGAATCACGGGCATGGGTACTTCACTTGCCAGCCTATTGGCTTCTGAGCTAAGGAAGATTTCTCCGATGCAGGTGGAAGAAGTAGCTGTGATTTTGGATAAAAAGTCAGTCTCCAATTCTGGGGTTAAACTTTCCCAGTCGCTCCAATTCAGTGGGAAGACCATCATTTTGGTAGACGACGTACTCAATACCGGCAAGACGCTAGTTTATGCCATGAAGCCATTTTTGGATCAGGAGATCTATAAAATGGAGATTGCGGTATTGGTCAACCGTAGCCATGGTTTATTTCCTGTAAGACCAGATTATACCGGATACGAATTGGCAACCACGCTTAATGAGCATATCCGTGTAGATTTTTCTGCAAACGAATATTCAGTTCACCTCGACTAACCATGTCTGTACATTCCTCCGCTTCTGTGAAGCGAATTACTACCCATACGCTCCAGGAGATGAAGCATCGTGGAGAAAAAATTTCCATGCTGACCGCTTACGATTATTCGATGGCCAAGATTGTGGATGCCGCGGGGATGGATATCATTCTCGTGGGTGATTCGGCTTCTAATGTGATGGCTGGACATGAGACCACTTTGCCGATTACACTGGACCAAATGATCTACCACGCCTCTGCGGTGGTGAGGGCTGTGAAGCGTTCCTTTATTGTGGTTGATATACCTTTTGGTAGTTATCAGGGCAACAGTTCGGAAGCATTGAGATCGGCCATCCGAATCATGAAGGAATCCGGTGCCCATGCCGTCAAAGTAGAAGGAGGTTCTGAAATCAAAGAGTCGGTAGTTCGGATTTTGAGTGCAGGGGTACCTGTGATGGGGCATCTGGGACTCACCCCACAGTCGATTTATAAATTTGGAACCTATACCGTAAGAGCTAAAGAG
>CALRRX020000324.1:0-4666 GCA_943370675.1 Reyranella massiliensis 521
GCAGCGGAGCTTTGGACGGAAGGTGGAGAACTGGCTTTTATCCGAAAAATGATCTCCGAAAGCTTCAACTTTAAAAATCAAGTTTTCTGGTTTACCTCCTTGGTTTCGAAATCCGAAAACCTAAAACCCATAAAAGATTTACTTCAAAAGATCGGCGTTACAGATTCTAAAGTCGTCGAAATGTCCCAAGGGAATAAGCTAAGCCGGTTTGTGGCTTGGACATTTCTACAGCCTAAGCAGCGAGAAGCTTGGAAGTCCTATCGTTGGGGTTGATTGGATATTTCAAAAACCGCTTTTCTTTAGTGTTTCCATTCTCAAAAAATCTGTTGAGCGCCGGGGTCATTATTACCAAACTCTGTGCTTCAAAGCTGTCCTGCGCCAAATAGATAGCCCAGCCAAGCTCCGCCAAACATCAAAAGTAGCGTCAAGACAATCAGAAGTAGCAGTGTCGACAGAGGCATTTCCCAATCTTCACCACCGAATTTGAATTTGACAGGTTTGTTCCAGTTCATGATTTGATTTTATTGTTTCCTTAGGTCGTTAAATGAAAGAAGTGAAGTTGTGTTACTTTTTGTTCAAAATATACCGTTCAGCTAGGGCGCCTTCGATCACTTTGCCTTCCTGATCCAAGTGCCAAATTCTGTTTTCACCGATTTTATACTTTCCCGGAGCATCACCAATCAGTCCTTTCAATTGGATGGTAGATCCCGAAGAATCCCATTCGAACGTCCCGGTAAAAATCTCCTCACGGGCATCATTGAGTCCAAGGTAATTGGTCTTCAGTTCAAAAGTCGAGTTCGGTTTAAGTGTAAGCCAGGTTTCGATCCCTTCACAACTTGCACAGGGGAGCACATTAAAATAAGTTCCTACCCAATCGAGGGCAGTTTGGGAATTATCGGAGGACGGTTTTGAAAGGGCGATTTCAGTAGAATCAAGTTTGATTTCCGTGGTGGGAATCTTTTTTTCTTCTGGCTTGCTGCAGCCTATGAAAAGGAAGGATACTAATGCGAAGGAAAATAAGGAGGAATTCATGGATTAGAAGATTTTCCGAGAGTAAAGAGATGGGTTAGGTCTTTACACCCCAAACTGATTCAGATGATGATCCAGGTGTTTGTAAAACAGGTTATTCCATTCCTGAGCGCTCATTGGGCCAAAGGAAAGGGATTCTTTCCCTTCAAAATGACTCTTTCCCAAAGCGAGGGTTTTCTCCAAATAGTGAATCAGACGGTTTTTTTCTTCCTCGAAGTTTTTCCTGTCCGCGATCACAAAAGCTGGAGCGGTTGGGATATTTTTCTTGTACGGCACCTCATTGACCACTCCTTTTTTGACAAAAGTTTTGAGCAAAAAGCGCATCACGGGATTTGGCTTGGGGTACTTATTGGTAAAGGCCATATCATAAGCCACACAGCAATGGGCAAGCATTTGGTCCACAGACATTTTTCCCCAAAGGGCGGGACTTTCAGGATTTAGCTGATTAATCCGAGAGATCAATTCAGCAGTGACTTGGGGATCAAATAGGTCTTTCATTGCAGGCGGTTTATAGTTCAAGTTACTCAACCCCTAAAAAAAACAAGAAAATTTTTGAGGTAAAATGGTTTATAGTATAAACTTATTTATATTTGATCCGTTCTATCTTAAAAATTGAACGCTATGGAAAAAGAAATGAGCAGTAAAGAGTCCCTCGCACTGATCACGGAGATGATCAGCAGGGCAAAGAAAGAAGCCGCAGGTGACGGTAGTTTTCACCTATTGCTTTGGGGATGGGTCATTGCAATTTGCGATTTGGCCCACTATGGATTGGCTAAGGCGGGATTTTATGCGCCTTACGTGGTGTGGCTATTGGTAATTCCAGCGACAGTGGTTAGCATGATTTACAGCCGTAAGTTGGCCAAGGAATCACGGATCAAAACTCATCTGGACCGAGTATTGACGGAGCTCTGGGTTGTAGTTTATTTGGTGATCATTACACTCGTGGCATTTATGTCGGTGTTGGATTTCAATCATAATCCGGTCATCCTCCTAGTTTCTGCATTGGGTGTTTATATTTCCGGAGCGCTAATTCGGGAGAAAGCATTGAAAATCGGAGCGGCTACCTTGGCTATTGGAGCCCTATTTGGTTTCTTGCTACCCGTCGACGAACAATACTTGGTGGCAGGAATTGCCATGATTTTGGGATATCTTGTGCCCGCTTATTACCTGAAAAAATCTTCCCGTGAGCAATTTTAAGCCACTCGATCCCTTACTCCATTCACAGCTTCGACTTGCGGTGATGTCTTTGCTTATCGGCCTGGAAGAAGCAGAATTCACCTTTCTGAGGGAAAAGACCGAATCCACGGCTGGCAATCTGAGTGTCCAATTGGACAAGCTGGAAAAAGCTGGCTACATCCGGATCGAGAAATCCTTCAGAGACAAGCGCCCATTAACCACTTGTAGCATTACCCCTGATGGAGTAAAGGCCTTCGAGGAGTATGTGGAAAACCTCAAAAACTATATTTCTTAAAAAAATTTGTCCGTTCAGTTTATAATATAAACCATTTTACAAAATGAAAACGAATTCTGGAATTTTCGCTTTACTTGTGATGATTAGCTTGATGGCCATGGGATTCCCCCAGGATTTAAAGAGAATGAGCTACTTGGCCTACCTCGACCAAGACAAAGCCCAATGGAGAACCAATGTAGCCCACGCAACCAAGCTCTTTCAAAGTCGCCCCGAAACTGAGACCCTATTTCAACTTGCCCTGACAGAATATGGACTGCTCAATGCCACCATGAAGGATCAGGATGAAAAACTGTTTGATTCCTATGTGGACGGGCTAGAAAAAAGGCTCGAGGAGCTATCCAAGGATAAAACCTTTGGCGCAGAAGCCAAGGCACTTCATTCCTCTGTACTTGGATTTAAGATGGCTTATAGTCCTTGGAAGGGAATGCTTTTGGGTGCAAAAAGCAGCGCCCTCCTAGAATCCGCTTTGAAGACAAATCCCAACTCAGCCATTGTCCAAAAAATGAATGCAGGCAACCTGTACTTTACCCCGGAGATGTGGGGTGGGGATAAGGAAAAAGCACTGGAGGCTTTTCTCAAATCCAATCTGCTGTTTGAGCAAAATAAGGATACTCAAAATTGGATGTATCTCGATAACCTGGCTTGGATAGGAATCCTATATCAGGAAATGGGTCAAAAAGCAAAAGCAAAGGAGACTTGGCAAAAAGCGGTGGCAATCGAACCCAATTTTACATGGGTCGGTAAAGGGCTACTTCCTGCTTACCAATAGAGGTAATTTGCGTCGGGAACAAGAAAAAGCAGCGGTTTTGACTGCTGCTTTTTCTTTTTTTGATTCATTAGTGGTTCTACCATCCTCCGATGTTCCGAAAAATAACTAGGTCATCGAAGAGGGATTTGTATTTTTGGCAGCTAATCTGATTTCAATATGTCCCTTTTTCAAAGCATCATCATCGCCATTATCGAAGGTCTTACAGAGTTTTTGCCGATTTCGTCCACCGGACACATGATTTTGGCTTCGGCAGCGATGGGTATTCACGAGGATGAATTTGTCAAAACCTTCGAAGTGTTCATTCAGCTTGGGGCGATTTTGGCCATTGCGTTGATGTACATCAAGCGATTTTTCCGAAGCCTAGACATCTACTTTAAGCTGCTTGCGGCATTTTTGCCCACTGCTATTGTCGGTTTGATTGCCTATGATTTTATCAAGGGTTATCTCTTCAATCCGATCGTAGTTTCGGTTTCCCTTATTTTAGGTGGTGTGATTTTGATTTTTATTGACAAAAAAGTCGTCAATCAACAAACCACGCTTCAAGAAGTAGAGGATATCAGCTACAAAAACGCCTTTTTCATTGGCCTTTGTCAATGCCTCTCTATGGTGCCGGGCACTTCGCGAGCGGCAGCCACGATCATCGGCGGAGTATTTAATGGATTGGACAAAAAGCAGGCAACCGAATTTTCATTCCTCTTGGCAGTGCCGACCATGATGGCTGCAGGTGGCTATGACCTGATCAAATCGGATTTGGCCTTCACCTCCGAACAGCTGACGATGTTGGCTATCGGGTTTGGGGTTGCCTTTGTTTCTGCTTGGTTTGCGGTGAAATTGTTTTTGAAATACGTGTCCAACCACGGTTTCACCGCATTTGGCTGGTACCGAATTGCCCTTGGGATTCTGTTTTTGATCTTTATGTGGGGCTCAGATTTGGGATAAAACTACCCAAACTCCCAAATCAGAACGTCTTTGACAGGATACCCATCAGTTCTTCCAAATATTTCTCATCCGTTTCGTCAAAGTCTGCGAGCACGTCGCTATCCACATCGAGCACCATGGCTACCTCTTCACCTTGGAAGACAGGCACCACTATCTCAGATTTGGAAGCTGAACTGCAAGCAATATGACCCGGAAAAAGCTCCACATCAGGTACTAGTTGAGTTTTCTTTTCTTTCCAGGCTGCTCCGCAGACTCCTTTTCCAAAATTGATCCGGGTGCAGGCGATCGGTCCTTGGAAGGGCCCAAGCACCAACTGCTCATTTTTTACCAGGTAGAATCCCACCCAAAAAAACCCAAAGGCTTCCCGAAGTGCCGCAGCAACATTGGCAAGATTGGCATACAGATCTTCTTCACCGGTAATCAAAGCCTCGATTTGCGGAATAAGTGCCTCGTAGGTC
>CALRRX020000325.1:0-4664 GCA_943370675.1 Reyranella massiliensis 521
AGGCCAAGTCAGCAGATGCACTAGCCCACCTCGTGGGAGCAGATCCAGGAGAAGTTGTGTTGACTAGAAACACCACCGAATCATTGGATTTGATTATTTCCGGTTATCCGTGGAAAGCCGGTGATGAAGCTGTTTTTTCCAATCAGGATTATGGCAGCATGCAGACCATGTTTGAGCTAGCTTCCAAGCGCTGGGGAATAAAAACGGTCAAAATAGATATTCCCATGCTTCCTAAAAATGACGAAGAGGTCGTGGAAGCCTATCGAAAAGCCATCACGCCAAAAACCAAACTGATTATGGTTCCTCATATCGTCAATATCACAGGACATATCCTCCCCGTTCGAAAAATAGCCGACATGGCCCATTCTTACGGCGTGGAAGTTATGCTAGACGGTGCACATGCGGTCGGTCATTTCACCTTTAATATGCATGAGTTGGATTGTGACTATTATGGTTCCAGTCTTCACAAATGGTTGAGTGTTCCTCTTGGCGCTGGGATGCTGTATGTTAAAAAAGAGAAAATCAGCAAAATTCAGCCGCTTTTGGCTCCATTTGACCTCAACCTTAAGACCATCGCTTACCTCAATCATATTGGAACCCATCCAGCTGCTACGGATTTGACTGTGATTGATTCCATAGAATTTCAAAACCGAATTGGTGCTAAAAGAAAAGAAGAACGTCTGCGCTTCATTCAGAAATACTGGTCAGATCAAGTTCGTAATCATCCTGGAATCAAAGTAAACACTCCTGAAGATCCAGCCCGTTGCTGCGGAATCGGTAATGTGTGGGTTGAAAAATATACTCCTGCCGAAATGGGTAAAATCCTGCTTGAGAAATACAAAATCTTTACCGCACCAATCGACGGATCAGGAGTAAAAGGCGTGCGAGTAAGTCCTAATATCTACACCACTACTGCTGAATGCGACCAATTGGTCAAAGCACTAAAAGAAATGGCTTCGTAGCGATTAGTATTTTCAAAATGAAAACAAGGCCTTTGTACCAAAAACAAAGGCCTTTTTGGTTTTTATTCCGAAAAAATCAAGAAACGAAACGAATTTTTAAAAAATAATCCTTGCAATTGTTTTTTTGAGGTATAACATTTGCACCCTCAAAAGCATGTTATACATAGATTCCATAGCGACATTAATTTTAAGAGCTTTCGATGTTCAATCGGCTGCAGCTATGGTTTATTTTTCTCCTTTGTTGAGGTCTAGGCAGACTTTTAGGGTTTGACCCTGCATACGTTATTGTTTTCCTACGAGGAAAACCCCTCTCGACCAACCCTTTCTTTAAATCTTAATTCACAAACCCTGCTCTCTTCTGAGGCAGTACAATTCATGCAATTTCAATGGAAGAAATCTCTTTCAACATCATTGTAGCCGATTCTTCGCATAAAAAGTATTCTGAACAGATTACTGCTGAGATGGAAAACTCAGCAAAAGCTAGAGGAACAGGCATTGCTAAGAGAAGTCCAGCATACATCGAGACCAAAATGGATGAAGGAAAAGCCGTAATCGCTTTGACTTCTGAGGGTGTTTGGGCGGGATTCTGCTACATTGAAGCTTGGGGTCACGGTAAGTTTGTCGCCAACTCAGGCTTGATCGTTTCTCCTCAGTTTCGAAAGTATGGCTTGGCACGCAGAATCAAGCAGGAGGTTTTCAAACTCAGCAGAAAGAAATACCCTGAATCCAAAATCTTTGGTTTGACCACCGGTGCTGCTGTGATGAAGATCAATTCCGAACTTGGCTATATCCCAGTTTCCTATTCTGATCTTACGGATGACCAAGAGTTTTGGAAAGGCTGTCAAAGCTGTGTCAATTATGAGATTTTGATGTCCAAAAATCGTCAGAACTGTCTCTGTACGGCTATGCTTTATGATCCTCAGTCCAAAAAGAACCACACGGAGGACCTTGCCCTCAGAGATGATTTCAAAAAGGAAATTAACCTTTTTGATCGCTGGGTTCGATTGAAAAAATTTATCATGCTCAAACTCACCAAATCAAAAGATACGGTGAAAAGTATATTCCTATAACTGCTCATCCCGTGATGGGACAAACCTAAAAAATTATGAAAAAAGTCGTTTTAGCGTACAGTGGAGGTCTTGATACCACATTTTGTGCTTTGCATTTGACCAAAGACTTGGGCTATGAAGTTCATGCAGCAATAGTAAATACAGGAGGATTTTCTTCTGAGGAATTAAAGGCGATAGAAGCAAGAGCAAAAACGCTTGGAGTGGCTTCCTTCACCGTACTTGATGTCGTTGATTATTATTACCAGTCGGTATTAAAATATCTGGTGTTTGGCAATGTGCTCAAAAATGCCACTTATCCCCTTTCCGTATCGGCAGAGCGTATCGTTCAGGCAAAATCTTTGGCTGAATACGCTAAATCCATTGGAGCTAAAGCCGTGGCTCACGGATCTACCGGTGCTGGAAACGATCAGGTTCGATTTGACATGATCTTCCAAACCATCGTGCCTGATATCGAAATCATCACTCCTATTCGTGATTTGAAACTTTCCCGTCAGGAAGAAATCGAATACCTCAAAAAGCACGGAGTTTCCATGAACTTTGAGAAAGCCGCCTACTCTATCAACAAAGGAATTTGGGGTACTTCGGTGGGAGGAAAAGAAACCTTGACTTCCTCTGAATACCTTCCTGAGGAAGCTTGGCCTACTCAAGTAACTCAGCATGAGCCGAAAGAAGTTAAATTGACTTTTGTTCAAGGTGAATTAAAGGGTGTGAATGGAGTGGCTTATGACAATCCTGTGGATGCCATCTTGAAAGTTCAGGAATTGGCTGCTCCTTATGGAATCGGTCGTGACATTCACGTGGGCGATACCATCATCGGAATCAAAGGCCGAGTAGGCTTTGAAGCCGCTGCACCGATTATCATTATCAAAGGACACCAACTTCTTGAAAAGCACACTTTGACCAAGTGGCAGATGTTCTGGAAGAATCAGCAAGCTGAATTCTATGGAAATCACCTTCATGAAGGCCATTACCTCGATCCGGTGATGAGAAATCTTGAGGCTTTCTTAGCAAGTACCCAGGAATTTGTATCAGGAGATGTACGTGTATTGCTTCAGCCTTACCGTTTCACCTTGCTAGGAATTCATTCCGAGCATGACTTGATGTCTTCTAAGTTTGGAAGCTATGGAGAAATGAACAAAGGCTACACAGGAGAAGACGTGAAAGGATTTACCCGAATTTTGGGTAATCAAACTGCCATCTTCCACAAAGTTAACAGTGGCAATTACTAAGATCAAAACAGCGGTCATTGGAGCGGCAGGTTATACCGGAGGAGAGCTCCTTCGGATTTTGGTCCACCATCCGGCAGTGGAACTGGTTTGTGTTCACTCCAATAGCCAAAAAGGGAAAAAGGTAATCGAATCACATCCGGATTTGATCGGAGATTGTGATTTGGTGTTTACTGATGAGGTTCCGACTGAGGTAGACGCGGTATTTTTGGGCTTGCCTCATGGAGAAGCCAAAGGCTTTTTGGAAGCTCACTCCTTTTCTCCAAAGACAGTCATCATTGACCTTTCTACGGATTTCAGAGACGAGTCCCATGGATTTGTTTACGGCCTTCCGGAAGTCAATTCAACCAAAATCAAATCAGCCAAGCGCATCGCCAATCCGGGATGCTTTGCAACGGGAATCCAATTGGCCTTGGCGCCAGCAATAGCAAAAGGTTGGATTAAAAATCAAGTGCATGTTTCTGGAATTACCGGATCAACTGGAGCTGGTAAAAAGCTTGCCGAAACCTCCCATTTCAGCTACCGAACCGGGAATATGTCGGTGTACAAACTATTCACCCATCAGCACCTCAAGGAGATCAAGCAGACATTCAAGCAACTGAATCCTGCCTTTGGGTCCGAGTTGCTTTTTGTTCCTTACCGAGGAAATTTCTCCAGGGGAATTTGGGTGACGGCCTATTTTCCTTTCGAAGGATCCGAAGCAGATGCGGTAGCAGTCTATCAGGAATTCTACAAGGATGCGGCATTTACTTTCGTATCTACTCAGGACATCGACCTTAAGCAAGCAGTCAATACCAATAAGTGCATCCTCTTTGTCCAAAAAGAAGCAGGACAATTGGTGATTTATTCAGCCATTGACAACCTGATCAAAGGTGCTTCAGGACAAGCGGTTCAAAACTTCAATTTGGCTTTTGGACTGGAGGAGAAGTTAGGGCTCAACCTCAAATCAATAGCATTCTGATTTCGGAATTGGGATTTCGGATTTCGGACTAACCGAAATCATAAACCCAAAATCCGAAATAAAAAGAGGCATAAATCAAAAATCGTAATTCCACATGAATCTTTTCGACGTATATCCCCTCATTCCCGTCACCATTGACCGAGCTGAAGGTTGCCGACTTTGGGATGTTCAGGGGCAAGAATATTTAGACCTTTACGGAGGTCACGCGGTGATTTCCATCGGTCATACGCATCCGCATTATGTGAAGCGTATCAAAGATCAATTGGATAAAATCGCCTTCTATTCCAATTCCGTGGAGATTCCAATCCAAGAAGATTTGGCTAAAAAGCTTGGCCATCTCTCCTGCTTGCATGAATACCAGTTGTTTCTGGTGAATTCCGGTGCGGAAGCCAATGAGAATGCCATAAAAATGGCCTCTTTTGCCACTCAAAAATCCGGTTTCATC
>CALRRX020000326.1:0-4663 GCA_943370675.1 Reyranella massiliensis 521
ACAGGAAGCCTTATCCTACGAAGACTACCGCGATGCAGGCGGATTGGTGTTTCCACGGGTAATCACCGGATATCAGATCGAAAATGATTCAAGCAAGCGTATTCGCTACCAAGCGAGCTTTTCGGATGTCTTTTTGGTAAATGAAAAACTGGAAAACTCTCTTTTTGAAATGCCAAAGACGGCTGTAGCTGCCAACTGAGCTTAGGCTTATTTATGTAGAAGCTTCACGTCCACACGTGTGACCAATTTGGAAGAAGCACTTCCGATGTAGGAACCCTGCACGGGCAAAGTGCGCTTAGGATCAGGATGAGAAGCCAATGGGATGTAGGTTTGGTCGGTAAATAAACCTAAGCTCGGATCCACTCCTACCCAACCTGCACCTGGCAAAAAAACCTCCAGCCATGCGTGAAGCTCGTGTCCATCTTCCAAATCGGGATTAAATGCATAGCCAGACACAAACCTCGTAGCCAATCCTATCTCGCGAAGCATATCCATCTCCATCAAGGCTAAGTCACGGCAAGAGCCCTTCTTTTGTCCAAAAGTGTATTCTGAGTCCCAGATGTTTTCTTCGTGACGGATTTCATATTTCCATCCTTGATAGATCGCACGGGTAAGCCTTACAATAAAATCAACCAGCCCCAAGGATTCATTTCTGATTTGGGTCAAAAATTCCATGAAGTGCGTCTCTTCTTTTTCCTGTAAAAACGGAATCAAAAAAGCAGTTCTCTCCTCATAGCTGAACTGAAACATGGGATTGGACCAGCCACTGTCTTCAAAGGATTTATCTAAAATGAATCCGAAAGGATTGAAGCTTTGCAGTTTAAAAATCCACTCTCCCGTGATCTCAAGATGATCGGTCTCTTGGGTAAACCAGCATTGCTTGTACCAATTTCCCGCAAGGTCTTGCCTGAAGTTTCGGCCTTCTGTCTGTGGATTGATATGAAATTTTTGATGCTCTATCCTAAAATAAGGACGGTGCTGGGGGATCAAATACAGCTTGTGTATTCCAAGCAAAACCGCCTGATCATAGGAGTATTGAGTATGATGCCAAACCTGGATCAGCATGTTCAGAATGCTTTATCTGAAAATTCCAATTTCTCAAAGGCATTGTTAAGCACTTCGGAAGGTAGCTCTTCGATGGCATTTTTGAGTCGGTTGTTCCAAAACGCAGAGACGTGCTCCAGTTCTTTCTGCTCAAATCTCCGCTCTTGAGTAAAATATTCCCCATTCTTGAGTACCACTGTGTCGATCGGAAAATCCACATCATTGGCCGAGATGCGAGTGGCATCAAAAGCCAAAAAGGCGCATTTTAGAGCGTATTCCAGAGAATCCTCGTAACTGAGTGAACGCTTGAGCACAGGATGGCCAAACCCTGTATTTCCGATGATGACAAAAGGCGTACCCTTACGGATTTCGATCCAGTTGCCTTGAGGATAGAGCAGGTAGAGCTTTGGCTCCACATCGTCTTCAAGCTGTCCGCCAATGATGGAGAATAGGTTGAAATTAAATCCTGCCTCTTCGAGGTAAACCTTGTCTTCCTTGGCTACGACTTTCACTTGATTGCCAAACTCATTGACTGCTTGGTAAAGCTTGGTAAAGGAATCGTCCTGCCGGGCGATCACTTCAGAAAAATAGGTAATAGCCTTGTCTCTTACGGATCTCAAGCCTGAGGTCATGATAAAAAAGGAATGCTTGTTCCGGTTGACGGTAAATACTTTTTTGGAAGAAGTCGTCTCATTACCGGAGGTAATCCGGGTGTCAGACAGCCCCACGATTCCTTGTTTGGTTTTTATACCCAGGCAAAAGGTCATGCGATCGTAGTCAGGAGTTAGGAAATGAAGTTGTCTTTCAGACGGAAGTAATTGGAATCAATCAGGTCGGAAATATGGTTGATTTTTAGTTGTAGTGCATCCAAATATTCATGAAGGCCTACAGAAATTATATCATCGACATCTGAATATTCTAAGCGGGAACGCATCTCTCCGATTGCTTTTTCTGCTGAATTTTTAAAACCGTCTGTCGCATGTCCCGAAATATTGTGAAGGCAGCGCTCAGCTTCTTTGAGACAATAATAGATTGAGCGGGGGAAATACTTATTGAGCACCAAAAACTCCACCACACCGGATGGATCAATATTGCCATAAAGCCTTCGGTAGGTATTGAAGCCAGTCACAGACTTGAGCAAAGCCATCCAGTGGAGAAAATCCAAAGGTGAACCAACCTCAATCGGAGACGGTAAGAGGATGTGGTACTTGACATCCAGGATGCGGGAGGTCTTATCGGCCCGCTCCAGCAGTTGCCCAAGCTGTCGGAAATACCAGCCTTCCGTCCTCGCTACCGTAGCGTCTGCGAGTCCATAGATCAGCAGGATTTGATTTTTGACAGTTTCGAAAAACTGCCTCGGATCTTCCTTTTTCCAGACCTTTTTCTCCAAGCCACTTTGCAGCATGTAGTAGAGTTCGTTGACTTTTTCCCAGGTTTCTTTGCTCAGGTTTTCTCGGATGATGCGTGCATTTTCTCTCGCACGATTGACAGCCGATAGCATGCAGTTAGGATTATCCAGATCAAAGGCCAGGAAATACATCACCTGATGACGCTCATAGCCTTCGTATTTTTTCAGGTAAAGGTCCAAATCTCCCGTAGCAGCTACCAAAGGCTGCCATTGCTCCTTGAGATCAACAGGCAGATCCTGCATGAGGTTAAAGTTCACGTCAATGAATCGGGCGTAGTTTTCGGCTCTTTCCAAATATCTTCCGAGCCAGTAAATATGGTTTGCTACTCTGCTAAGCATTATCGATCAAGTTAATTGTACAACACCCAGGTATCCTTGCTTCCGCCCCCTTGTGAGCTATTGACCACCAAGGAGCCTTCTTTGAGCGCCACTCGGGTGAGGGCTCCGGGGATTACTTCGATTTCTTCTCCATACAGGATGTAAGGTCTCAAATCGACATGCCTTCCAGCAATGCCACTATCTGTCAGACAAGGAACTGTAGAGAGTGAAAGGGTAGGTTGTGCGATGTAATTGTCTGGATTATCCTTGATCAATTTTCTAAACCGATCATGTTCTTCCTTGGTCGATTTGGGCCCGATCAACATTCCATAGCCTCCCGCAGCATTGGTTTCTTTGACGACCAACTCATCAATATGCTCCAACACATAGGCAAGGTCCTTTTCTTCCCGGCAGAGGTAAGTAGGCACATTATTCAAAATCGGCTCTTCACCAAGGTAGTATTTGATGATCCGGGGCACATAGGCATAGACTGCCTTGTCATCTGCGACTCCGGTACCTGGGGCATTAGCGAAGGCTATATTTCCCGCTTTATACGCTTCAAATATCCCAGGTACACCCAACATGGATTGCGGATTAAATGTGAGTGGATCCAAAAATGAGTCGTCGATTCTTCGATAGATCACATCGATCTGCGCCAACCCTTTGGTGGTCTGCATGTAGACTTTTTTGTCTTTTACCAGCAAATCCACCCCATTGACCAGCTCCACTCCCATCTGTAGTGCCAGGTAAGAGTGCTCAAAATAGGCCGAATTATAAATCCCGGGAGTCAATACTCCCACTACAGGCTTGGCCTTGTTCGAAAGGAATTGAAGCATCTTGAGCAGTTTGGCAGGATAATCCGAAACCGGCATTACCCCCTTGTCATTGAACAACTGAGGGTAAGCACGCTTGATAATTTCGCGGCTTTCGAGCATGTAACTCACTCCTGATGGGCATCTGAGGTTATCTTCCAAAATGTAATATTCCCCATCCTTATCCCTGACCAAATCGGTGCCCGTGATATGGCACCAAATGCCTTTGGGAGGGGTAAGTCCTACGCAGGGCTGCAGGTAATCCTTAGAACCCAAGATCAGTTCGGCAGGAACGACTTTGTCTTTCAGAATCTTCTGATCGTTGTATACGTCTTGCAAGAATAGGTTAAGTGCATGAACGCGTTGCTTTAGCCCGGCTTCGAGTTTTTTCCAATCCGAATTAGGTAAAATTCGGGGAATGATATCTAGGTGAAGGATTTTCTCCAACCCCTGATTATCGTGGTAGACATTGAAAGTCATCCCCATGGCCTTTTGGGTCTTGTTGGCCGAAAATTGTAGCTGATGCATTTTTTTGGAGGAAGTCTTTTCCAAAAACTGGTAAAACTCCCGGTAATGAGGTCTGATTTCACCCTCTTTGGTGAACATCTCATCGTAATGCTCCTGACTGGAATATCCCTCTGTCTTCATAGGCTGCTGGCTAAATCGAAAGTAAGTTAAAAAAGAAACTTAAAAATCAACTATTTTCAAAAAATTGATCAATAATTAATCAAATTATAACTCTTATAGCCACTTTATTACATAAAAAATAAAATATCAAGAGCTTTATTAAACCAAAATCATTCCGATTACCTTAAAATATCCTTGATTTTCTGTTCCTCAGATTCTGAATTAGTCATAATCATCAGCCTATCACCAGACTGCAGTTCGGTGGTACCTGTCGGAGTGATGTATTTATTACCTCGATTGACCAAGACGATCAGGGAAGTCTTTGGGAAATTAAGATCGAGAATCTTCTTCCCGCTCACTGTTGCATCCTGAGGTAACTCAATCTCCAAAAGCGCATTTTTGAATCCGTCCGAAAGCTCAATATCCAGCAAACTTTTCCTTTTCAACCCCTCTG
>CALRRX020000327.1:0-4661 GCA_943370675.1 Reyranella massiliensis 521
ACTATTCTTCCTCTCACAAGGCTTTGAACTCACTAATTCAATCCCATTTCAAGTCTTTAGCCGATTACTTTTCAACTTTATCACCTTCCTACTTTCCAACTTCTTTTTCACATTGGATAATAGGGACTTTAGGGCTATTTTTGGACTCCTATTCTTCCTACTGGATGAATATTCCGGTTGATTTACCTTGCTTTCAAACCCCTGATTATGAAAAGAGATTCGCTTGTTTTTGATCTGATTGACAGAGAAGAAGACAGACAAAAGAGAGGCATCGAGCTGATTGCTTCCGAAAACTTCACCTCCAAACAAGTAATGGAGGCCGCAGGCAGCGTTTTGACCAATAAATATGCAGAAGGCCTTCCTGGCAAGCGCTATTACGGCGGTTGCGAAGTAGTAGATGAAATCGAGCAGATTGCCATCGACAGAGCTAAGAAACTTTTTGGAGCTACTTGGGCTAACGTGCAGCCGCACTCAGGCGCGCAGGCAAACGCAGCCGTGATGCTTGCTTGCCTTAAACCGGGCGACGCAATCTTAGGATTTGACCTTTCTCACGGTGGTCACCTGACCCACGGATCTCCGGTAAACTTCTCCGGAAAGCTTTATCAGGCTAATTTTTACGGCGTAGAAGAGGCCACAGGAGTAATTGACTATGACAAAGTAGAAGAGAAGGCTTTGGCGGTTCAGCCAAAAATGATCATTTGCGGTGCATCTGCTTATTCCAGAGATTGGGATTACGAGCGCTTGAGAGCCATCGCAGACGAGGTTGGCGCACTCCTTCTTGCTGATATTTCACACCCATCAGGATTGATCGCCAGAGGATTGTTGAATGATCCTTTGGAGCATTGCCATATTGTGACTACCACCACACATAAGACCCTCAGAGGTCCAAGAGGAGGTTTGATCCTAATGAGAGAGGACTTTGATAATCCATGGGGATTGACTACGCCGAAAGGAGAAATCAGAAAAATGTCTTCTCTACTAGATATGGGCGTTTTTCCTGGTACCCAAGGCGGACCATTGGAGCACATCATTGCCGCAAAAGCAGTGGCTTTTGAAGAAGCTCTTTCCGACGAATACATGCATTATGTGATTCAGGTGAAAAAGAATGCATCCGTAATGGCGGAAGAGTTCGTATCTCGTGGATACCAGATTATTTCCGGTGGCACAGACAATCACCTTATGCTGATCGACCTACGAAACAAAGATTTGACAGGAAAGCTTGCCGAAGAAACCCTTGGCAAAGTGGACATTACGATTAATAAAAACATGGTGCCGTTTGATACCAAGTCTCCTTTTGTGACTTCAGGTATGCGAGTAGGTACGGCTGCTGTCACTACCCGTGGACTCAAGGAGGACGATATGAGAAAAATCGTAGACCTCATTGACCGCGCTTTACAAAATCATTCCAACGAGACAGAACTCGCTTCAATCAGAGCAGAAGTCAATGCTTGGATGGTTCAATTTCCTTTGTACTAATTACTAGAATCCCAAAGTGGCCTTAGATCAATATCAAGAAGAAGAAGAAGGCATGTCCTTTTTGGATCATTTGGAAGCGCTTCGTTTCCATATACTCCGATCAGTATCAGCCATTCTTATCTTTACAGTCATCGCCTTTCTGGCGAAGGACATCGTATTTGGAATCATTATTCTTGGACCTTCCAAGGTGGATTTTCTCACCTACAGGGTATTGTGTGATGTGGCCAATTACCTCAACATCCCTGCACTCTGTATCGATGAGCTGCCATTTACCATCCAAAGCAGGCAAATGACCGGACAGTTTACCATGCACATGACTTCCAGTCTTGTGGTGGGATTTGTGGTCGCTTTTCCCTATGTATTTTGGGAGATATGGAGATTTATAAGTCCAGGCTTATATGACAAGGAAAAAAATGCAGCAAGAGGTGCCGTATTTTTTGTGAGTTTTCTCTTTTTGTCAGGAGCAGCTTTCGGATACTATGTGCTTTCCCCGCTTTCTATAAATTTCCTTGCCAATTATCAACTCGATCCAACCATTCTGAATGAGTTTGACATCACTTCGTATGTCACCACATTGACGATGTTGGTATTGGCATCTGCGATCATGTTCCAGTTGCCAGTGGTTGTTTATTTCCTTTCCATGTCGGGATTGATTACTTCTCGTATGCTGAAGGAATATAGGAGACATTCTATCGTGGTCATATTAATTGTGTCGGCAATCATTACTCCTCCGGATGTGGTAAGCCAATTATTGATTGCGATGCCGATTTTGGTGCTGTATGAAGTGGGGATTGTGCTGGCTAAGCGAATTGAAAAGCAAAAAGCGCTGAAAAGAGCACTGGAAGAAAAAGAGCGAGAAGCAGGAGATCAGGACTAATCCCAACGACCATGTCAAAAAAAATAGCCATCGGCGGAGACCATGCGGGTTTTGAATACAAAGGAAAGCTGATTCAAAAGTTAACATCCTTGGGTTATGAGGTGAAAGACTTCGGCCCATTCTCCACAGATTCAGTTGACTATCCGGACTATGTTCACCCTTTGTCAACCGCAATTGAAAGCGGAGAATTTCAGCAAGGGATCGTCATCTGCGGAAGTGGCAATGGTGTAGCCATCACGGCAAACAAACATCAGGGAATCCGGGCAGCGCTATGCTGGAATGAGGACCTCGCAGCACTTTCCCGTCAGCACAACAATGCCAACGTATTGGCTATTCCGGCACGATTCATTTCCTACGAATTGGCCGAAAAACTAGCCGAAATCTTTCTAACCACAGACTTTGAGGGAGGAAGACATCAAAATCGAGTCAGTAAAATATCTTGTATGTGATCTAAAAAAGAACCCTAAGCGAAATTTCAGCTTAGGGTTCTTTTTTAACTGTCATCTTAAGTTCTTGCCGGATCCACCACTCTAGTGCGGGCAGGATCTACGACACGGGTACGAGCTGGATCTACCAAACTTTCCGAATCCGAATCATCAAGCGAGTCGTCTGATTCTTGTGATTCTGAACCTTCTTCAGATAAGGTCTCCTCTTCATCTCCTCCGGCTAATTTGAGTTCTGTGATCAATTTTGCTGTCAATAGCAGCGTCCAAGTGTTAAAAACTTCAGCATAAAATCTTTTCATGGTCGTGAGTTTAAAGTGCAAATAGTATATTCTAAATATAAGTTGTTTAGGAATCCTTCCAAACTTTCTTACTTTAGAATCAATTCATCGCCCTTTCAATTACTCTTGACACCCATGAGGTATCATCTTGCCAAAGAATATAAACTAAATGCTTGTAGGCTTAGCCTTATGCTAGGTTTGGTTCTTTGCTTTTTTAGCCTAAAAAGTCCCACACAGGCTACCGCTCAAACCATACAAGAACTTCAAAAAGAGCTAGTACAGCTTGCTAAAAAAACTGACTACTCAGAAGACACTCTTTATCTAAACAAGGCCAACGAGCTTGGATTTTTACTTGCCGAAACCAACCCGGACAGCGCCTTTCAATTTTTGGAAAAACAACTCGTACTCTGCCGCAAAGCAGGTTTCAAAAAAGGCGAATCAGATGCCTTAAAAATTTATGGAAATGCACTTCAGAACAAAGGTGATTTCGCTGGTTCGTTGAAATACTATCAAGACGCCCTCGAGATTGCTGAAGGCCTCGAGGATAAGAAACTGGTTCCCGGAATTCTGAATAACATCGGCCTAGTACATTACAATCTGGGAAACTATGCCGAAGCGCTGAGCAAATTTTATGAAGCCATCAAAGGCGCAGAAAATTCGGGAAATCTCTATGTCAAAGCTGCGGCCCTGAATAACATTGCCTCAATCTATTTTGAACAGGAGAAACTTGATGAAGCTAAATCCAAGTACCAAGAAATGCTTGAGATCTACCAAAAGCTTGGAAATCAAGGAAGGGTAATCCTAGCGTACAACAACATCGGTGATGTGGAGCTTAAGCAAAATCTGCCGCTCCAAGCTCTGGAAAATCTGAAAATTGGACATAGATCTGCGCTGGAACTGGACAGTCCTGAGTACATCGAAATGACTGCCAGAACACTCGCCGGAATCTATGCCGCTTTGGACAGTACAGAAAAAGCAGAAACATACTATCGCCAATCCATAGAAATCGCCAAAGACAAAGGCTACGGTGTACCTTATTCTCAGTCTCTAATCGGTATTGCCGACTTATTTTTCAAGCAGGAAAAATACCAAGAAGCATTTAACTATGTGAATGAAGGCCTACTTCAGGCACAGCGAATGGGACAACCCATGCAGCTGAGAAATGCCAATGAACTCTTGGCTAAAATCCTGGAAAAGCAGGGAGACTTTGAAGGTGCTCTGGAAAAGTACAAGCTTTTCAAGCAGTTCAGTGACAGCATTAACAATACACAAGGAAGGCGTCTGGCAACGGCGCTGGAATCCGAATACGAGTTTTCCAAAAGAACCTTGGAGTTTGAAAAAGCCAGCATTCGACAGCAATGGCTTTTTTACCTGAGTATCCTTGGGCTTGTCACGTTTTTGGTCATTCTCTTTTTGGTCTATAGAAACCGAAATAACCTGAACAAAGCTTTCCAAAGTCTGAAGGAAAAAAACACCGAAATCGAAACCAAAAATACGGTTCTGGAAAATACACTCACCCAACTTAAATCCACCCAACAGCTCCTGATTCAATCGGAAAAGATGGCCTCCTTGGGAGAGTTGACC
>CALRRX020000328.1:0-4652 GCA_943370675.1 Reyranella massiliensis 521
AAGGTGACCCAAGCTTCTGAAAAAGAAGCAACAGGTATTGAGAATACAGCAGAAAGCGCTGAATCTTCTGTAGAACAAGCAGAAATTTCAATACCTGAATCCCTAGATCAGCAAGATCCGACAGATCAGGTTTCTGAACCTGTTGCAGAAGTTGAACCCGTCTCAGAAGAGGTAGTCTCTGCCGCTGCTGAAGAATCTGTCGTAGAAGCAGACGAAACAGTAGATGAGGAGGAAGACCATACTCCTGAAGACCTATCTGGTTTGACTAAAAGCCAACTTCTTCATCTGCTTAGGGAAAAACTTCAGCATGGTGTATCTCTCAAACTCGATAAACTTGCTCATGAAATCAAAACGGCCTTTGATGACTTGGTAGCCAAGGACACGGAAGCTGCACTTCAAAAATTCAAGTCTGAGGGAGGCGCAGAGGATGATTTTCAATATCGCTTCCAAGAAGAAGAACGAGAGTTCAACAAACTTTTCAATGACTTCCGTCATCAGCTTAATTCTCTAAGAAAAGAAGCCGAAAAGCAAAAGGAGCGCAACCTTCAACTGAAAACCGAACTTCTCAATAAACTGAGAGACTTAGTAGACGGCGAAGAGACTACCCTAAGCATGGGGGCCATTAAAACCATTCAGGAAGAATGGAAATCCTTAGGTCCAGTGCCTGCTGCGCAAAGCAGAAACCTTTGGGCGAGTTTCAACGCCCTAATGGATCGGTTCTATGACAATAGAAGTATCTACTTTGAGCTGAAAGAACTCGACCGCAAGAAAAACCTCGAAAGCAAACTTGAGCTTTGCGACAAAGCAGATGCACTAAAAGAAGTTAAAGACCTTAAGGAAGCCATCAGACAGTTGAATGAACTTCATGAGGAATTTAAGCACATCGGTCCAGTGCCAAGAGACGAGCAGGAAAATCTCTGGCAGCGGTTCAAAGCTGCATCCGATGCGGTTTACGACAGGAGAAAGGAATTTTTCGAAGGTCAAAAAGAAGTTTTCAAAAAGAATCTGACAGAGAAAGAAGCCCTAATCGGACTTTTGGCTCCGTTTGGGGACTTTAAGGCGGATCGAATCAAAGACTGGAATTCTAAAACCAAGGAAATCCTCGATATTCAAAAAGCTTGGGAGAAAATTGGTCCCGTGCCAAAAGAGTCTGGAAAAGATGTGAATAAGGCTTTCTGGGCTTCATTCAAGCAGTTTTTCCATCACAAAAACATGTTCTTCAAAGAACTGGACGAGATCCGAGCCACCAATCAGAAAAAGGCAGAAGAGCTAATTACTCAGGCAGAAGCTTTGATGGAAAATACCGATTGGCAAAGTACCGCTAATCAGCTGGTGAAGCTTCAGCAGGACTGGAAGAAACTCGGTCCTACACCGGAGAAAAACCGCGACGCGCTTTATAAGAAATTTAAAACTGCTTGTGATTCCTTCTTCGAAAACAGAAGATCGTCCACTAAGCAGGCTAACAATGAGTTTGACGCCAACCTCAAATTGAAGCAAGACCTGATTGCAAACATCAAAAATGCAGCAACAGGTGATAATTTGAATGAAGAGGAATTGAGTGGATTTGTGACCGAATTCAATGAGATTGGATTTGTGCCTCGCAAAAACATGAAGGAGATTCAAAACCAATTCAAAGAGGCAGTAGATGTCTATTTGGAAAAACTTGATCCGTCCGGTACCGGAAGAGAAGACTTCCTCTTCAGACTCAATTTGAACAGAATCCAATCTGATCCAAATGCCATCAAGACGCTCAACAAGAAAGAGCACGGCATTCGTAAGCAAATCACCGATTTGGAAAACAGCATTTCCTTGTGGAAAAACAATCTTGAATTCTTTGCAGCTTCCAAAACTGCAGACAAATTGAGAGATCAGTTTGATGTAAAGATTCAGAAAGCAGAAGAGGAGATCGATAAGCTGAAGAAGAAGCTTATCATCTTGAAGGAATTCTAAATTTTTCCGGCTCAAAATCTGAGAGATAGCGTTTTTTATGAAATTTCTCAGGTTTTGGGTTTGGAGTAAAAGAGAGTAAGTCTATATTTGCACCACCTAAACGGGGAACGCCTCTTTAGCTCAGCTGGTAGAGCAACTGACTTGTAATCAGTAGGTCGCTGGTTCGATCCCGGCAAGGGGCTCTTTGATTATCAGGCACTTAGGATTAATTTCCTAAGTGCCTTTTTTTGTCCGCTCACACATTGCTCACACAAATGAGCAAAAAGCCCCAAAAATCAGTGTTTTTTGAGGCTTTTTTTTGAGGGTTTTTCGCTAGTTTTTTTTCCTAGGCCGTTATCTAGTTTGTTTTTTTTCAATTCCTGAGAATAGTCTATGAATCTCCGAAATCAAATAAATTCTTTCCTCTTTGTATTCCTTGGTAAGGTTTTCATCCCTTGCTGTTTCTGCCATCAGGTCAAATAGAAAGTCCTTTGTTTCTGAAATCATGTTATCCGAAAGGCTTAAAAAATAGGCCATCGGTTCAATTTGAGCGGTTTTGGTCTCCATAACTTGAATTTTTGTTTTTTCAAATGTGGGTGCAATTGAATAGGGTTTCTAATCAATTTACTCCAGTGGACCGGGCTCTGATCGGTGTTAAAAATGTTGGTTGGAAGTGTCGGAAATACCAACGTTTGATTAACACATGTTAATCTTGTAAACGCTCAATGGGTAGGAGGGGCAAAACCAAAAAAAGGTCTGGAGTTTTGCACGTATACGCAAACGATTCACCACAACGGTTAAAACAGAATTTATAAATAGGATTCAAAGCACCCCTCCCTATAAATAATTTTATTTTTCTGGATTTTTTTTTGAGGGCTGGTCTGAATGAATTTTGATTTTGTTGGTTAATTAGGTTGAAAATGTTTTTTGAACTTCTTTACACGAATGGTAAAAGGGCAAAATTAAATTTCTTCAAACGCTGAAAAAAAAGCCTATTTAATAGAAAAAGGGCCTAAAATGGTGGTTTTTAAGGCCTTTTTGGGTATATACTTTAAGTCTAGCACAAAATAAATTGGATCAAGTCAGAAATGATTTTAACTGCCATCCCGGTACGGCCTGAAATCAGTAGTCAAGCGAATGTCTGGAGAGGTGATCCATGCTCGGAGAGGTTAGGCAAGGATTTGAACTGCCATCCCGGTACGGCCTGAAATCAGTAGTCAAGCGAACGTCTGGAGAGGTGATCCATGCTCGGAGAGGTCAGGCAAGGATTTGAACTGCCATCAGGCCACGGCCTCCAAACAGTAGTCAGTCACACGTCTGGAGAGGTGATCCATGCTCGGAAAGGTCAGGAAAGGCTTTGACCTGCCATCAGGCCACGACCTCCGATCAGTAGTCAGTCACACGTCTGGAGAGGTGATCCATGCTCGGAGAGGTCAGGAAAGGATTTGACCTGCCATCAGGCCACGACCTCCGATCAGTAGTCAGTCACACGTCTGGAGCTGCAATCCCGGTACGGCCTGAAATCAGTAGTCAAGCGAACGTTTGGAGCTGCCATCAGGCCACGGCCTCCGATTGGTGGTCAGGCGAAAGTCTGGAGAGGTGATCCAAGCTCGGAGAGGTCAGGAAAGGATTTGAACTGCTATCAGGCCACGGCCTATGTTAAATATAGGTCGAAACAAAAAAGGATACGCTTTATGTGCGTACCCTTTGGAGTTGCTTTTTGGGTTAAATTCCTAATTTTTCACGCTTCTCTCTAAGTTGCTTTTCCCCTTCTTTAATCAGGTCCTGCAATAGCTTGTATTTTTCCGATCCCGGCTCCGCTTCGCTTCTTTGCATCTTCAAAGCATTAATTTGTTTTGTTTCAAATAGTACCCTCATTTTCCCGGCTTCGCGTTCGATCGGTTCCCGGACCTCTTGGGGAAGTTCGGAACGAAAGGATAGTTTTCCCTCATTGGATACGTGGGCAATAGTTTTAAAATCTCCGTTTTCTTGCTCTGCCTTATTCCAAAAGGTTAGCCCGTTTCCAAGTTTCCCGGATTGAATCTCAAATAGTCGGCCTTCAATGGTCTGTTTCATTGGTTTTTTGTTTATGGTTTTGAATAATGGTCAAAAATGGATGTAAGTTTTGTTTACTCCCTTCTTAAATTGTCGTAAACAAGAGTTTTATTAAATACATTTTCCGGGGTTTCGGGTTCGGTTCCGGTGTGATCCTTAAAATTTAAACGGTGTCCACGCTGGTAGAAAATCCCATAAGCGCAAAGAATAATCTGTTTTTCGGTAAAAATCGCCTCTGGGTTTTTCGCTTTTAAAATAGCCTCCACACTTGGGAGGGCATTTTGAATTTTAAGTTTACTGTTTTCGAGTTGGTTAACGTTGTTTTTGTACCTATCAAAAGCCTGTTCATAGGTGGTTTGGAAATCCTCCCATGTGTTTATTTCATGGTCTAAATTAACCTCTGAAAATAATTCGGCTTTAAGACACTTCTTTATATACTCCACAAGGTCCGGGGGGAGGTCTGCTTTTATTCCATTGTTTATTTTTCCAAAAATTAATTTGATTCCTTTAAGCTGTTCGAAATCCATTTTTGCCAACTTTTCCCGGCTTTGGAAATACTTTCTATCCTCTTGAATAGATCGGAGGGTTTGAGGCTTTGGAGGTTGGAAAACAGGCACAAAATTAAGCTGGTAAAAGAAAAGCTCTTGCAGTACCTCCCCGGCTCCCCA
>CALRRX020000329.1:0-4648 GCA_943370675.1 Reyranella massiliensis 521
AAGCCAAAGTGCAGGAATCCCTCAGACGACAAGCTGCTGCTATCAATCGGCATGCAGCAAAAGGAACTTACTTTTTCGATTATGGAAATGCCTTTCTACTTGAAGCTTCAAGGGCTGGATCTGAGGTGATGGCAGAGAATGGGATCGACTTCCGCTATCCTAGCTATGTGCAGGATATTTTAGGACCGATGTGCTTTGATTATGGATTTGGTCCTTTCCGCTGGGTTTGCACCTCAGGAAAAGCGAAAGACCTGCGGAAAACCGATCAGCTTGCGGCATCAGTATTGAAAGAGATCATGAAAAATGCCCCTGCATCTATTTCTCAACAACTACAGGACAACATCACCTGGATCGAAGAAGCTGAAAAAAACAAATTGGTCGTGGGTTCCCAAGCCCGAATCCTATATGCCGATACAGAAGGACGAGCAAGAATTGCAGCTGCTTTCAACCAAGCCATTAAAAGAGGAGAAATCTCCGCTCCTATTGTCCTTGGCCGCGATCATCACGACGTGAGCGGAACAGATTCCCCATATCGGGAAACGAGCAATATTTACGATGGCAGCCGATTCACAGCCGACATGGCCATCCACAATGTGATCGGAGACAGCTTCCGTGGCGCCACTTGGGTTTCGATCCACAATGGCGGCGGAGTCGGCTGGGGAGAAGTGATCAATGGAGGTTTTGGATTGGTTTTAGATGGAAGCCACGAGGCTGAAAGAAGGTTAAAATCCATGCTTTTCTACGATGTGAACAATGGCATTGCCCGAAGAGCCTGGGCTAGAAATTCGGGCTCTATGGAGGCTATTCAGCGGGAAATGGACAGAACTCCTGGCCTGAAGGTGACCGTGCCGAGTTTGGTGGATGAGGAGGTTTTAGAGAATCTGATCCATTGAAAGCCAACTTTTCCAAAGTTTTGAACTTTGGAAAAGTTCTTTCAACCCATTCTCAACTTTCCTCAAAAAACTCCACCAAATCCAGTTCAAATCCTGGTAGAACAGTGGAGTTAACTTTTTGACCGGAAGTAAAAAGCCGTGAAGGCTGATAAACCCCATTTACAAGGACATTGATTTGAAGGGTATTTTCTGCTGGATGGATGATCCAGTATTCCTTGACTCCAAACTCTTTGTAGAGATCGTATTTTTCTATAACCTCTGTTTTATTACTTCCTTTCGAAAGAATTTCGATAATCAAGTCAGGCGAACCAAAGCACCCTCTTTCATCTAGTTTAGCGGTATCCAAAATCAGGGAAATATCTGGCTGAACAACTGTAAATATTTGTTCATCTTCATTGAGTGCTCCCAGTCTAACATCAAAAGGGGCATAATATAATTCTGAAGTTTTCTTGTTGATTGATTTATACAATTGAAAAGCAAGTTTCATAAGAATTTCCTGGTGCCTAGTTCCTGGAAATGGTGGTTTAACATAAGGCTTTCCCTTGATCAATTCCACAATTTCTTCAAAATCCCAACCGAGATAGTCCGCATAAGTGTAGCCGGGAAAAAAGGCATCAGGGTCTTTAAATCGGCTCAAGTCAAACTTCACCCTATGTGGGATTCGGCTATATTTTATCTCCATATGGAGTCGATGTTAAGAAAATTAACAAACAAGTTTTCTTAAGTTAGAGTAAAAACCTTAGGACTCAAATCACAACCTATGAACCTTCATCAAAATCCTTCCCCTTATCATTGGTCCGGACGCAAATCCGATCAATTGGACTATTGGCATCAAGCCGTACAAACCATTTCAAATTTGAACTTGGTTCAAAGTCAGGAAAAAAAGGTTGGAATATTGGGATATGCAGGCGAGGAAGGGGTGATCCGAAATCAAGGCCGACTAGGTACTTTGGAGGGTCCTGCGGCGATCAGAAAGATGCTCGGTTCTGTAGCTTATCATCTTCCCGAAAATCTTCCACTTCTCGACTACGGCGATATTTTCACCATCAACCAAGACTTGGAAGGATCTCACGAAGCTATTTCCAAAATCACTTTTGATTTACTGAAAAGCCATCACTTCCCAGTTCTGCTTGGCGGAGGACACGACTTAGCCTATGCGCATGGTCGAGGCGTGCAACACTACATTGCTGAAAAAGGAGAAAAACTTGGCATCATCAATCTCGATGCGCATTTTGATCTGAGACCTTTGGCAGATGGAAAAGCGCACTCCGGCTCACCTTTCTTACAGTTAGCTCAAGAATTTCCCGACAATTTCCATTACCTCGCTTTGGGTATTCAAAGGGCAGCAAACCCAAAATCACTTTTCCAAACCGCCGAACAACTTCAAGCAAAATACCTCGTCATGGAAGACTTCCGTCTCAATAATTGGGAGTACATCGAGGAGCAGATCATTTGGTTTTTGGACTCGGTCAACAAAGTGTATCTGAGCATAGACTTAGATGGATTTTCATCTGCTTTCGCACCCGGAGTATCGGCTCCCTCACCCATGGGATTCAATCCACAGATCGCTTTCAAGGTCTTTGAACTGATCGCTAAAAGTAAAAAACTGATCAGCCTGGATGTCGTCGAACTCAACCCGAAATTTGATCAGGACAATGCCACGGCTAGGCTTGCTTCCCGGGCGATTGAGTATATTTTGAGGAAGGTTTTTGGCTAAAAAACTACGGTTATGCTGCTTATCCAGAAGCAGCATTTTCCACTTATTCCCACCTGTTTTACTGATTCTCTAGAAGCAGCATTTTCCACTTATTCCCCCCTGTTTTACTGATTCTCCAGAAGAAGCATTTTTCACTTTTTTACCCGTTTTGCTGCTTCTCCAGAAGCAGTAATTCTCTATTCCAAAAGCCTTATTACTGCTTTCGGAAAAGCAGGAAAACATGCAAGTTCTGCTTCTGGAGAAGCAGAACAGCATCGGAAGTGCAAGACCTGCTTCTAGAAAAGCAGGTCAACAACCGGACAAAAAAAAGAGGCTGAATTCGATAAATTCAACCTCTTTTTTTCCTTTAACTAAATCAAGGTATCCATTTGATATCCTTAAAGTTTGGCTTTCTCTTTTCAAGAAATGCATTACGGCCTTCTTTGGCCTCTTCGGTCATGTAGGCAAGGCGGGTAGCCTCACCTGCGAAGACCTGCTGACCGACCATTCCGTCGTCTGTGAGGTTCATCGCAAACTTCAACATTTTGATCGAAGTCGGTGACTTGGCAAGGATCTCCTGAGCCCATTCATAGGCAGTGTCTTCCAGCTCTTCATGAGGAATCACAGCATTCACCATCCCCATATCTAAAGCATCCTGAGCGGAATAATTTCGACCCAAAAAGAAGATTTCACGGGCCTTTTTCTGCCCTACCATTTTGGCCAAATAGGCCGAGCCATACCCTCCGTCAAAGCTGGTCACATCGGCATCGGTTTGCTTGAAAATCGCATGCTCTTTACTCGCCAAAGTCAGGTCACAAACTACGTGCAAACTGTGCCCTCCTCCTACTGCCCAACCTGGCACAACCGCAATCACCACCTTTGGCATAAAGCGAATCAATCGCTGCACCTCGAGGATATTCAAGCGGTGATAACCGTCCTCTCCGACATAACCCTGATGACCTCGGGCACGCTGATCACCGCCCGAGCAAAATGCCCATCCACCATCTTTCGGAGAAGGTCCTTCGCCCGAAAGTAAAATTACCCCAATCGAGGTGTCCTCCTGAGCATCATAAAACGCATCGTAGAGTTCTGCTGTGGTTTTTGGGCGAAAGGCATTGCGGACTTCAGGGCGATTAAAGGCGATTCTAGCTACTCCATTGCACTTTTTGTAGGTGATATCTTCGTATTCTTTGGCAGTAATCCAGTTAATCATGATCGTTTGGTTTAAAAATCACATTTTTGTGCAAGTTAACCCTCTCCTGCGGAATTTGTTACTTGAATAAACGCTTTCTAACCGCTTCCTAACCGATGTTTCGACTCCTTTTTGAGAATCAAGTCTATTCGAAAGCAGAAGATTTTGAAATAATTCAGGATGAGCTACCAGAATTTGTAAGAGCAGCCTTTTCCTTTTGTAAAAGCTGGCTGGAAGGAGAAAAAACCTTTTCCCAATCCACTTCTGGATCCACAGGAACGCCCAAGCAAATCACTATTTCCCGGCAACAGATGGCAGCAAGTGCCAAAGGAACTGGTGCTTTTTTTCAAACTGACTCTAGTTCAAAACTTCTTTGTTGTCTCAATCCTAGGTACATCGCCGGAAAAATGATGCTGGTACGTGCGATGGTTTGGGATTGCGAAATTCATCTTGTGGAGCCAACATCGAATCCACTGGAAGGTACCCAAGGAGAATTTGACTTCGTGGCCATGGTTCCTTTGCAAGTTCAAGCTTCTTTAGAGGATGAGAAAAGCCTACTAAAACTCCAATCCATCAAAAACCTGATTATCGGAGGGGCGCCAATTTCAACAAAGTTGAAAATTGACTTGGCGAAAAATGGAATCAAAGCATGGCAAACCTTCGGCATGACGGAGACGGTTTCTCACATTGCCTTGGCTGATATCCAGTCAAATGAACTGCTTTATCATTTACTTCCCGGAGTAGAAATCGGGCAAGATTCTAGAGGAGCACTTTGGATCAAGTCTGAAATGAGCGGAAGCGACCCCATTCAAACCAACGATTTGATTGAACTTCGGTCAGACACTTCTTTCACTTGGCTAGGTAGAG